>NZ_JAYGHD010000305.1:0-45264 GCF_034932245.1 Nostoc sp. UHCC 0251 | reverse complement strand
CCCTCTGCCCCTCTGCTCCATCAAACGCCTGAAGCTTGTGAGAAATACGGGCTACGTGTGTTGCATCAAAACGAGAACCGTTTTGATAGCCAATCAATTAATAACTAAGTAAATTCCCCAAATCGCCATTGCCCGTAAGTAAGTGCTAGCACGGAAAGTACCAGCTGCGGTAATAGCTTCAGGTGTGCGAAATTGTAGACCATTGTTGTAAATTTGCTCCACTACAGCTTGCGTCAACCTCAATGCTTCATCCTTCATTCCCATTTGCACAAGAAAAGCCGCCAGTCCAAAGTTTATCCCCGTCCAAACTTCTAGGGGATGAGTAGCTTTGGGGTTTTCTGGTGAACCGTCAGGACGAACACCATTAGCAGCACCAAACTCACCATTGCAGAATTTTAAAAAGCACGCATCATAAACAGTTTTCAAGGCAGAGAGGGCGCGATCGCTCGGTACAATATCAGGTAAGTCCAGCAGACGAGCATAAAACTGTCCGCACAATTGATCTGCCATCACCACATCGGAACCACTTTCACTATCAAGTTTGTAATATTTCCCATTCCAGAGTTTTTCGTCATAAATAGGGCGAGATTGTTTCAACCAAGCTTCATAAGTGGACTTTTGTGCTGCCAACTCTGCTGTGTCACCTGTCTGGTAAGTTAATAAAATATCGCTAATTGCGATCGCAGCCTCCAGCGCTGCTAACCATAACCCACCACAATAGGCGCTAACACCTTGTAACCGCCAATCATCAAAGGTTTGATCAGGCGCACCAGAATTTTCCGGTATCCCATCGCCATCAATGTCAAAAGTTTTCAGGTAGTCAAGGGTTTGAACGATCGCACTCCAGCAATCTGCTAAGAATTCTACATCGTCAGCACCCGTGAGCAGAAAATCACGGTATACTTGCAAGACAAAATCACTACCTAAATCTTTCCATAAATTGCAGTCTTGATAGCTGGTGTAGTTGGTTTTCTGCCAAACGTGTTCATTGGGTGCGCCTAAATCGTGGGGTGTTGCACCTGCAACTTTGCGAACTGCGATCGGGCTTTCTGCCTTAATTGTCATGTAATAGCCAATTATCCGGGGTGTATCATCACCTTGAGGAATCGCCCGTGCAAATGCCCTCATCACCGACTTTTCCAGTTCTGGAAACAGCATCAGCAGGGCAAAAGAACCGTATAATCGCACATCTAGACTTTCATACCAACGGTAATCTAGGCACTCCAGCACTGCAAACTGACCGATGGGGTCAAGTTCTGATGCAGCATTCCAGAGAGTACCGCCACTGGTAAGGTCATAAAGCTCATTAAATAGAGCCATTTTAAACCAGTTGGGTAAATCTTCCCGGTCGAGAATCGGTTTTTGCCAACTTTGAATTTGCGATCGCCAGCTTTGGTATTCTTGTAGTGCAGTCGATGCGATCGCCCAAGCGTTGTTTCCACTTTTACCAAAAAAGTCTGTATATCTGCGGTAATAATTAACCCCGGCGGCAAATTCTGTAATCGGTAAATCCCAAGCGAGGACAAAGGGGATTTCGAGAGTTTCACCTGGTTGGAGAGTGAAACGAAGTGCGATCGCAGCCCCTAACTGTTCACCTTCTGCTACTGGATTTGCATCTATATAATTGGGCAAAGAACCATCTTTAACAAAGCTTTGCCACACCTCCTCACCTGTACCATCAGGATTCCAGCGAGTGTGGTGAAATACTTCTACTTGGGGATGCTTAATTGTAGCAATACACCAAGTTCCGTTGCCTTCTTGCAAAGCATCACTACCAACCCGACTTAAAACACAGCCAAACAGTTGTGTATTTTCAACTATCTGGTTATAGTTCCCTTGACTTTCGCCCCAGCGCGGTTGGTATTCGTAAACCGGACTACCATCATCGCGCACCCGCACTTCGGGAGATTTGAGAGCGTTTGTAAACCAGCCCACCATATTTTGCCAAGTGAGCATGATGCTGACAGTAATAGGTGCATCTGTGGGGTTGTGGGCATTCCAGAGGAATATTGCCACAGGATAGCTAGTGTCTTGGTAATTACCTGCCCAAATTGGGGAAAACTGCTCACAAGTCAACTGTGTTTGAAATACATTTTCATACACAAACCAGCTACGTGGGTATAGCGCGTGATAATTGCCCGTCCCCTCTGTGGCGGAAGTTGTCGGATACCATTGCCAAGCTTTGAGAGTGCCATCATCGGGCGCTTGGGTAGATAAAGCGTAGGCTTGGGAAGATGTGCTATTGGATTCAAATACACTAAACTGACAAGCAGGAACGTTTTTGAAGGTATGCTCACCGCCATCGATGTGCCACAGGTTAAAATCTCCCCGTGAAGAACGACCGATGCAACCTGCACCAAAGCCACCTAAAGGCATACCATGCCAAGGGCCATCATCGATATTACTTGCGTAGCGGACGGTATAAGGTTTGTCCCAGCCTAAGCCGATAGGACGGCTCCAAGTGCAAGAGGGAATTTTCACAGAGAGTTGATTTGTCATCGCCTAATGTTACAGCGTGCGGTTACGTCCATGAAGACTAGCGCGATGTGCGATTTTTCTCAAGGGGCACAACGATCTAAGGGTATGGCAATGCCCATTGGTGCCAGTATTTGGAGTGTTTGCAGTTACAAAAGCGATGCTGCCACTCTTAAAGAATTCAACAGCAGGGCGAATAGTTAATTTATCAAGTGGTTTAGGTTCTCTGACTCAGAACTCTGACCCAAATTATGAGTTCGCTGATTTTAAGCTTCTTGCATATAACTCATCAAAGACAGCAGTAAATGCGCTCACAGTTCTGTTGGCTGCTGAACTTAAAGATACCTCAATTAAAATCAATGCTGCTGACCCAGGTTTCACAGCAACAGACATTAATCAATACCAAGGTTATCGCACTGTTGAGCAAGGAGCGATCCCTACGGGGGGCTACGCCTACGCAGCAGTAAGACTTGCCACTGTACCTGATGACGGTTCTAGCGGAGGCTTTTTTGATGAAGATGGCGTGGTTCCCTGCTAGGAAGTAGGGGGGCATGAGGCATTGAGCAGGAATTAGATAACTCGGTTCATCCACCTTGTCCCCTTGTCCTCTTTTCTCCACTCCCCACTCCCCACTCCCTACTCAATATGGATTTGAATCAATCCGTCCCCTTTTGACACTCCTGAGATAGTACCCAGAGGTTGGTCTGTTTCTCAAGTTAAAGGTGTCGCCACTGCGAACTTTCCAAATTTTGTAATTGGAAAAGGTCAAAGGCTTTCGGGGTTCGCATATTTCCGGCATATGATTGCCAAGTACAAAGTACGCCGCACCCCTACCCATAACTTTCACCAAACCGTTTTTATCTACAAGAACCGATGTACTTTCACTAACCGCTATGCCTAAAACACTGCTAGATACACCATCCTTAATTTGACGGGCAATGAAAGTCATAATTCGCCCCATTCTTTCCCGCCTGTCGAAGTGCGTATCTACGATGGTTCCCTTTAAATTACTCCAATTGAAAAAGTTGTAAGTAAAAGTAATGTCCCGGTAGGGATCTTCGAGTGCATCCCTAGTTTCAATGCCTTTTTCGGAAGAAGCGCAAGCATCATACACACAATCACTTTGGATCATCGCACCCGCACTAGTGCCACCTACACCACCTCCCTTAAGGTAAACTGACTTAACAGCAGCCTCAAGCTTGGTATCTTTCCAGTTGCGGATGTATTGACATTGGTCGCCGCCAGCAAAGAAAATCACATCAGCGTTTCTGACTTTTTCATAAATCTCAGCTTTGTTTGCGTCTTTTCTATTGCTAATCAGAAGAGTTTCCACAGAGTTTACGCCCTTCATGGCATAAATTAGCCGATTGTAATCGTGATTACCATTTGTGCGGAGAACTACAACATTAACTTTAGTGCTGGAGTTACTACCTCCCCTAACTTGGTTGATCATCCACTGGATGGCATCATCGACATCGGGACCACCTCCACCCAAGCTAAGGACTGGGCCTGCTAAGGAGGGACGGACATCAAAGGAGGGAGAGGGGGAGGGGCGGACATGATCTGTGTCACCCAGGAAGTAGCGTTTCCAGCTGGCAATAAAACGGGTTATTAGGAAGGTTCCCATCTTCAACAACTTGATTCCTGTACTTTTCAAGCGCCTTGCTATGCTTGGGAATGCCTTTGTCATACTAAGCTTCTGGAGCAAACTGCAATTATTGCTAGGCTGTTACGCCCTTTAATTGCTTATTTATCCGTGAAATTCGTCCTTTGTCATTAGTCATTTATCAGTTGTCCTTTGTAAATAATCAATAACAAATGACAGTTTTAACGAAAAAATATGCAACTTAAACGCGTACTAGCTTAACTCTGGCACTAGATAGGGTAAAATTTCCAGCGTACAGGGCTTGTACTGTTTGTTAACGCCATAACCTAGAGTAATCATTAATTTTCTGCTTTACTCTGCGAAAATCTCCATATTGCTTGTGTCCTTTATAGCCCATTACGGTTCATTTAAGGGCTAATTGTACAAAATTGTGTGTTTTCAAGACGCGATAAATCGCCGTCAAGACAAGTGTTTTGGTCTTATCTGAACTGTACTTTGGTTGCAATACATCACAATACACGCGCTTTGGGCACAGCATTGCTGTGCCCTTGCGATCACTTTAAGCGATAACCGCGATAATTTCGGCCAGATGAAATCGAAAATAGATTAGGTGCTAGTTGTCCAAATCCTTCCGTAGTTGCTGGGAATAGTTACCCAATATTCTGAATAACTAGGATATGTCTTACCAGGCAATTTGCGATCGCTCTTGCACAACTTGCTGATAAACTTCCTCGGTTTTCTGGGCTAATTTCGGCCAGCTAAAGCGTCGCTCTAAATCCTCATAAGCGTTATCTACCAACCATTGCCGATATCCTGGATTTTTCAACACTTCCAAAATTCCCCAAGCTAAAGAATCGGGATTGTTTACCCAAGTCACAATGCCTGTTTTGGTATGTTGCACCACTT
This sequence comes from Nostoc sp. UHCC 0251, assembly GCF_034932245.1. Classification (NCBI taxonomy): domain Bacteria; kingdom Bacillati; phylum Cyanobacteriota; class Cyanophyceae; order Nostocales; family Nostocaceae; genus Nostoc; species Nostoc sp. UHCC 0251. The sequence goes on along the minus strand of NZ_JAYGHD010000305.1, from coordinate 40,277 downwards.
CTGGAAAACCACCAGTATCGGAAACTACTACAGGAACACGAGAAGCAAAGCTTTCTAAAGCCACAATTCCAAAGGGTTCGTAAAGGCTAGGAAAAACGGCACAATCAGCGACAGTTTGAAATTTATCTAAGTAATCATCAGAGAGAAAACCTGTAAAATAGCAATGATGCCAAATTCCTAAATCCCAGGCTTGGCGCTTGAGATGGTCAGTATTACCGCCACCAACAATGACAAATTTAACGTTACCTCCCATTTGGGAAAGGATTTTAGGTGCGGCATTAAGTAATACAGGTACACCTTTTTCGTAGGTCATGCGACCGAGGTAGTAAACGATTTTCTCATTGTCTGTGGCAAATTGACGACGAAAATCCAGAGCATGAAAATCTATGTGATGCTGTTTCTTTTCGGCTCGGATACCGTTATAAATGACATCAATTTTGTCCCAAGGACTGTGTAGTGCTCGTTCTACTTCTTGGCGCATGTAGTCGCTACAAACGATAATCCGCCAAGCATTGTAAGCTAGCAAGATTTCTTTGCCATTGATATAGCCTTGGATATCTGTGTGAATACCGTTGTAGCGTCCGTATTCCGTAGCATGAATTGTGGCAATTAGTGGTATTTTGAGATTATGCTTGAGAGCGATCGCAGCATCTCCTACCAACCAATCATGGGCATGAATTAAATCAAAGGGCCCTTCTTCCAAGATCAACTTACCACCGTGATGTCCCATACTCAAGTTGAGATTGACTACCCAGTGGAAAAAGTCGTTACTATGTCCAACAGGCACCCGATGTACCTTTACTCCCTCAACCACTTCATACATCGATGCCTGACCAAACTCCGCTGTAATCAGGTGGACTTCATGCCCTAGCTTTACCAGTTCCGGGTACAACTCCGCTACATGCCGCGCAATTCCCCCAACAATCCTCGGCGGAAACTCCCAACTCAGTACCAGTATCTTCATTTACTAGACTCCCCAACACTTTACAAATATCTAAAAAATTACATTTACCTAAAAATACAACCGTGGCTAATGCAGTGAGTATGTTTACTAAAATTTTGAGATTTTTTAACAGTTATTTTGTTAAAGCTTTTGAACCTCACACGACTCAAAGTCGCGTGATTCCTGCTTCAACGATCTCTGCCTGAAGTAATTCAGGACTTATAAGTTCTCCACAGGCGTTTAGAGCCTCCGGGATACCCACGGCGGCTATTAATCTCAAGCCCTCTCCCAATATGTTTAAACTTGCATTTACGTCTCTCAAGTTGTAATTACTGCAACTAGGACAAGACCATTCACGCAAGTTTAAATCCTTAACTAGTGGATTGATAAAACCACAACAGTTGCAAGTTTGAGATGAGGGATAAAACGTGCCGACTTTCTGCACAAGTCTGTCATGCCATAAAGCTTTGTATTCCAACATAGTAACGAACTTAGCCCAACCAGCGTCTGAAAGCGAGAGAGCCAATTTGTGATTCTTGACCATGTTGGCAACTCGCAAATCCTCGATACAGATAATACTGTTTTCTTTGATTAAACGAGTTGACAGTTTATGGAGAAAGTCATCTCTGAGATTGGTAATTCGTTCGTAGGTACGAGCCAGCTTGATTTTCGCTTTGACTCTATTACTACTACCTTTTACACTGCGGGATAGCTTTTTGTGGTATGAGCGTAACTTCCTTTTTTGAGTCCTGTAATACTTCGGGTTGTCTACTGTCTCGCCATTACTGGTAGTCAGATAAGACTTCAGCCCTAAATCTAATCCAATATCCCCAGGTAACAGGGGATATTTTTCTATCTCAGTCTCACACAGGATACTAGCAATGTATTTACCTCTGGAAGTGCGACTAATGGTAACGTTTACAAGCTTCCCGATAATGTCCTGTGAATTGTGAAACTTGACCCATCCTAATTTTGGGAGTTTTAAACGATTTTCTATTATCTGTATGTTGCCGTTGGTGAGATTAGTTTTGTAAGACTGCTTACACCCATGCCTCTTTTTGAATTTAGGAAAACCTACCCCAATCTTCGCTTTAACCTTCTTTAAATCAGCAAAAAAGTTTTTGTATGCTGTTTCTAAATTCTTAAGTGAATTCTGTAAGGCAAACTTATCTACTTCCTTTAACCATTCAATTTCTTTCTTGAGTATAGTTAGCTGTTGACTACAAGCTTTGTAGTTTAAGGTTTTTCTTTCACTTGCATATAACTCTTTCTTCAGCGCCAAAAAGCGGTTGTACACATATCTGGCACAACCAATTGTCTTATTGATTAAGACTTCTTGATCGTGTGTGGGGATGAGAGTAACTTTAAATGCTTTTTGAATGGATGGCAATTTCTTGAATCCGCTGAATACCCTTTAATTTTAACAGAAAGTGATACTTAATATAGAGCGCCTAACTCATGACTTTCAGTCACGAGTGTGCCGCTTAAAGCTTATCAAAGGTTATCAACTGTGGGCTAGCGATAGGAAGCAAAGTTTAATTCGTAATCAGCAGAATTAGAATTGAGCGGCCGTTTTGCAACTCAGGTGTCAAGAAGAGCTAACGACGCCAACAGCATGAACTTGATCACGCCCTTGCTGTTTGGCTATATAAAGTGCTTTGTCAGCAGCATTAATCAAGTCTTGTGGCGAAATTTCGGAATTTGGCACAATGCTAACAACGCCTAGACTGACAGTCACGCGATCGCACACACTAGATTGAGCATGGGGAATGGCCAAGTTGCGGACTGCTTGTCGAATAGTTTGAGCCATATAAACTGCTCCTTGAATTTCTGTATTAGGCAAAATTACAGCAAATTCTTCCCCACCGTAACGGGCAACTAAATCGGCTGGACGCTTAACAATACTTTTGAACGTACTTGCCAATTGCCGCAAACAATCATCCCCTGCTAAATGCCCATAGGTATCGTTGTAAAGTTTAAAAAAATCGACATCTAACAAAATCAAAGACAGCGGTACTTGGTCACGTTTGAGCCGCTGCCACTCAGCATCAAGATACTGATCAAATCGTCGGCGATTGCCTATTTGAGTCAAACCATCCAGGGTAGCTAATCTTTGTAGTTCTTCATTGGCGGCTTGTAGCTGCTGGTAGAGTACTGATTGATGAATAGCGATCGCTACTTGGCTTGCCAACTGTTGCAACAAATTAACTTCAAAGGCTTGCCAGTAACGAGGTGCGGCACACTGGTGAGCAATCAGTAAACCCCATAGATGCTCTCCATTCAAAATCGGCACTATTATAGCAGCCTTAATTTGATAGAGTTGTAATACCTTAAAAAGATCGGCTGAAAAATCAGACTCCTGAATATCATGGAAGACTTTAGGTAATCCTTGGTAATAGTTGCTAAAATCTTGCTTGAGCGAAAATGGATGCATTGTCAGTTCTAATCTCTGGGGGTATCCATCAACCACTGATTCCGCCGCAAAGTTGCCACTTCCGTCAGCTTCTAACTGGTAAATAGCTACGGAATCTGAACCCAAACACTGGCGAATACTATTGACTGTTGTATTGAGAACCTCTTCCAAATTTAGTGATTGCCGAATCTGTTGAGTTACTTCAGTAATTAGCCGTTCCCCCTCTGCCTGTTGTCGCAGCATTGCTTCGGCTTGTTTACGAGTGCTAATGTCTTCTACCGAGCCAAGAATCTGCGTTGGAGTACCGTCAGCATCTCTGGCAAATACGACTTCTCGTGTATTGAGCCAACGCCACTCCCCATTTTTGTGTCGAAATCGGTATTCGGTGGAAAGAACTTCATTGTCTTCCAGATTGACGAAGCGACTTGGTATGTCATAGCAGAGATGTTGATCGTCTGGATGAAAGCAATTTATGAACCACTGCGGATCTGCTTGACAAAATTCCTCTGGGGAGTAGCCTAAAACTGTCACACTTTTCTCATTAAGATAAATGCTCGTTCCTTTTGAGAGGTCAAACAAATACAAAATATGCGGTACGGTATTAGCAACCTTTTGCAGAAAGTCTTGACTTGAGCGCAATGCTTCTTCAGCTTTGTGGCGTTCGCGCAGCGCCGCTTTATATTCACTAATATCTCGTCCCTCTGAAATTAGTAGTGTCACACTTCCTGTTTCATCAAGTATGGGACGTAGTGAAAAATCAATCGTGATAATTTGATGATCTCGACCTAAAATGTCAACTTCATAGCGAATAGATTTACCATTAGCAGCAGCGGCGATCGCAGTTTTTAATTGCTCTTGTGTCTCTAAGGAAATTGTCCACCATTTTGCTTCCCAAAATGGCTTACCAACAACCTCTTCTCGAGTAATACCAGCAAAGTCTAGTGCTGTTTGGTTCGCTTCTAATACTATTCCATTCGGCTCAAGCAATCCGATAAATTGAATGGTTTGATTGAAAATCGCCCGAAACTTTTGCTCATTTTCACTTAGAGCTTGTTCTACCCGTTTGCGATCGGTAATATCTCGTCCAACAGATTGAAGTTCTACAATCGCACCTTGGTCATCAAATATCCCTCGAATAATCCACTGCGTCCACCGCACCCCTTGGCAAGCTACGGCGCGATTTTCAATAGTGATAACGGGATTTTCTAAGCTGATGGAATTTACCAGACTAAACACACGTTCTTGGTCTTCCTCAAACACAACAGGTTTGTAGTGCTGACCGATAATTTTGTCTCGCTCCAGTCCAAAAAATCGACAGTAAGCTTCATTAACAAAGGTAAAAGTGCCATCTGGTAAGCCTCTAGCAATCAGTTCTGTTTGGTCTTCGAGGATGGCACGAGAACGCGCTTCGCTCTCTTGCAGTGCAACTTCTACTTGTTTACGAGCGCTAATATCAAGCACTAAACCCTGAAGTACCTGAGTTTGTCCATCGGCATCAAGAACAAGATTAGCTTGATTTCGCACCCAAATTATTCTGCCATCGCACCTAATCATCCGATACTCGATTCTCAAAGGCTCTCCGGTAGCAATCGTAGCGTTTACAGCTTGGCAATAGCGATTGCGATCGTCTGGATGAGTGTAATCTAACCAACTATTCAAAAAACCATGATTCCAATCTTGGGGAGCAATGCCTAATAATTGTTGCAGTTGCGGACTAATATAAGCTTCTTTTATAGTGTTATTAATCGGTGAGATATAAACAACACCAGGAATTTGTTCTACCAGAGTGCGATAGTTTTGCTCTGCCTCAAAGATTTTTTCTTGGGCCTGCTTGCGACTCATGATGTTTTGAATTTCTACAATAAAGTATATTCTGCTGTTAGAAATCCCGCACTAGAGGCACACTCAAGGATGGTTGAGCCAACAGCGAGTCAGTCTGGCTTTGTGAAAGTTAAACCTGTTAGTAGCTGGATAAAGCCCTTACCCTTAAGGCTGCTGTTGACAGCCTTTGTAATTAAAATTAACGCATATTAAACCAGAAATATTTTACCTTTACTTCTGATCGGTAACTCAATCAAATTAAATGTAATATAGGACTTAGGCACTGTACAAAGGAATCATCTTGTGTATCAACGTAAAGACGTTGTTTCAGGCTTTTATAAACCCCCTTTGTTGGTTGCGATCGCTTGGTGAGTAATAGAAAAATCAAGTTAGAAGCGCTGAAAATCATACCTCTTATTTTGATTTTTCTGTCAATGCGTAAGTCCTATAATATTATGTCTGTCTGCTTACTTATTAAACATTAAGAAACCCACCCCGCCAAAGCTACGCTTTGCTTTGTGTCCCCAAAAAGCCTGCCTACGGTGTACACACAAATCCTAAAATAAGAGAGACTTTGACTCCCTATTTCCTTGTAGTAAAGCAGGGTAATTTCATACAAGAAAAGAAAAATCAAAAGTCTTGATTTCTCGTTTTGTGACATAGCTTTTTACCCCACTTCCATTCCTCTTCCCGAAACGGAGCTACGGTGTACACACAAGTCGGAAATATTAGTTTGTCAAGGAATAATTGACGAGTCCACTCTTTGTAGAGACGGCGATTTATCGCGTCTCTCTAACGTGTTAATTTTTTAGACGCGATAAATCGCGTCTCTACATGAGGGGTTTCTCGTTTATCCCAAGGGTATTGGGATAAAACTGGTGACTTGTGTGTACACCGTAGCCGAAACGGAGAGAGGCTTTGAAACCCAGTTTTAGTTTTTCTCTCGTTGTATGAAACCACCCTGCTGCTCTCAAAGTAATGGATGGGTATTTTTTTAATTGGAAGTCCCTCAGATTCAGATGTAGCCGCAAGCAGCCAATTGTCTCTGAGGATTAAGCACTCTGAAATTAGCTTTGATCCAAGCGCAGTACTGCCATAAAGGCTTCCTGGGGTACATCTACAGTACCTACAGATTTCATCCGCTTTTTACCTTTTGCCTGCTTCTGTAAAAGTTTCTTCTTCCGGCTGATGTCACCACCGTAGCACTTGGCTAGCACATCTTTCCGCAAAGCGGGGATGTGTTCGCTGGCAATAACTTTACTGCCAATAGACGCCTGAATTGGTACTTTAAATTGATGGCGGGGAATTAGTTCCTTGAGTTTTTCTGCCATTGCCCGCCCGACGTTATAAGCTTTATCCCGATGGACAATCATCGCCAAGGAATCTACGGGATCGCCGTTAATCATAATATCCAGCTTCACCAGAGGATTTTCACGGTAGCCGATGATGTGATATTCCATACTGGCGTAACCGCGCGATCGCGATTTCATCTGATCGAAAAAGTCAGTCACAACTTCTGCCAAGGGTAGCTCATAGGTGAGGGTGGTTCGTCCTTGGGCGAGATATTTCATATCCTTGAAGATGCCACGGCGATTTTGTGACAACTCCATCAAAGCGCCGACATAAGTTTCCGGCGTAATCATCTCTACTTGGACGTAGGGTTCTTCAATTCTTTCGCGATCGTTGGGAGAAGGTAAGCGGCTAGGATTATCGATGTACAGTTCCTCGCCTTTGAGGGTGATCACCTTATAAACCACCGAGGGGGCTGTAATGATTAAATCCAGGTTATATTCTCGCTCTAAGCGTTCCTGAACAATTTCCATGTGCAGCAAACCCAAGAACCCGCAACGGAAGCCAAACCCCATCGCGCTCGAAGTTTCGGGTTCGTAATGCAGCGCGGCGTCGTTGAGTTCGAGCTTTTCCAAGGCTTCCCGCAAATCTTCAAATTGATCGGCATCAATGGGGAACATCCCGCAAAAAACCATCGGGTTCGCTTCTGCGTAACCTGGTAAGGGTGCCTCTGCTTTCGCCTTACTGAGGGTAATTGTGTCTCCTACCCGTGCATCAGCTACAGCTTTAATTGCCGCTCCCAAATAGCCCACTTCCCCAGCGTGGAGTTCATCAACTTGCTTTTGAGTCGGAGAAAGAACGCCTAACTCATCAATTTCAAATTCTTTCCCGGATGCCATTAAATGGATGCGATCGCCTTTTTTCAATGTGCCATCCATCACCCGGAAATATACAATTACTCCCCGGTAACTGTCGTAATAGCTATCAAATATTAACGCTCGTAAGCGTTCATTGATCGTATTGGGCGGTGGCGGTATCCGCTCAACAACTGCTTCTAAAATCTCATCAATACCAATTCCTTCTTTAGCAGAGGCAAGAATTGCACCACTGCAATCTAGACCAATAATTTCTTCAATCTCGCCAATTACCCGTTCTGGTTCTGCCCCAGGCAAATCGATTTTATTCAAAACCGGGATAATTTCCAAATTATTCTCTAAGGCTAAATATACATTCGCCAAAGTTTGCGCCTCCACACCTTGGGACGCATCTACTACCAATAGCGCTCCTTCACAAGCAACAAGAGAGCGGGAGACTTCATAAGAGAAATCCACGTGTCCAGGAGTATCAATTAGGTTCAGCACATATTGCTGACCATCCTTAGCTGTGTAGTTCATCCGGGCAGCTTGCAGCTTAATTGTAATGCCGCGCTCCCGTTCCAAATCCATATTGTCGAGGAACTGTTCCTTCATCTGTCGGTCTTCAACAGTGCCAGTAGCTTGTAGCAAGCGATCGGCGAGGGTTGATTTCCCGTGGTCGATGTGAGCAATAATACAAAAATTGCGAATGCGAACTGCGGGAACGTCAGTCATATACTATCTTTGCCTTAGCAGCAACCAAAGTTAAAAGAGCAATTTACTTAATGTATTTTAATGCTTTCTTAGCCAAGACGCTGCTTGCTTTTTAGTGCTGAGTTAGGAGTTAGGAGTGTAAAACTTATTTATTATTCTCCCCCTGCCTCCCCTGCCTCCCCTGCTCCCCCTGCCTTTCTTGCTCCTCTTCACCCCATCTTCAACTTTTGATCTCAATAGGTGGACTTTTAAGAATATTATGAAAGTCTATTTGTCGCTGCTAGTATTCATCAGCTAGGAGCGTACAATAAATGTAAATAAGTACATGTAGGGATCATTTAGGGATCATGGGCAATTACCACCCGTAATTATCCATAATCGCTGATTTATCGGCAAAATTTCTAAAGCCATTGTCTAGTCAGTTATATGAAAAATGTGATTTGAAACTTAAATCTGTTACTTTGGTGCTATTTCAGGGAATTATGTAACTGTCCCTTTGAAGATTTTTCAACGAATTAGACCAAATGATGAATATAACCACTTTACAAAGCTTTAGACAAAACCAATTCACAGTATATCAAACCTATGAATATGCAAGAGAAAACTACCGAAGCGGAAAACACACGAGCCGATAAGGTAGAAATTGCTGTCCGCCTTGACTCCGAGCTACTAGAGCAAATTCAGCATCTCACTAATGACCCAAGTAAAGTGATTGAGGTGGCAATTCGGCAGTGGTTGCGGGGTGAAATTCTTAGAGATGACGAACTGACGCGCACTCCTGTGCGTACCCCCGTTCCTCCCCGGGGTGAATGGAATGACTAACAATAACTATCAATTAGTCAATGCAAGTTAAAAAGTAAAGTTTGTCAATCTGATTTCAAATCACCAATAAATACCCAATAAAAACGAAAAAGCTGTAAAAATTTATGCGAAAATTTGAGCAGCTTTAGTAAAATTACGGTCGGATACCCTTTGTCTATCCAACTCAATTAATGACTATTACTGCCAATTCCCAATTGTCAAATGTATTTTCCCAAAATCTGGAAGCTAATACCAGTAAGACTGATGGTTCATTACCAACTTTAGGAGCCGAGCTGGTGTATACGCAAGATGGGGCAGGACGCTATCTGACCTTTTGTTGGCAGCATAGCGAACTCCTGGGGTTAAATACTGAAAAAATAGTTGACGAGCTGAACCAGACGCAAACCTTTGCCCCGGTAGATAAGGTTAATTATTTGGAACGATTGCACCGAATTTTGACAAGTTTAGTGCCAGAAAGGTTTCAATGTTGGTTTAGCTATCACCAGGAATTATTTGAGTTGGACTTAGTGATTAGTCCGATTATGCCGAGTTTGGGAACAGCTACCACTACAGTTTTAGTGATGGGACGGTTAGTGCAAGCGACACTCAACAAAAAACAAGTGCGTGTGGCATCAAAAACGCCCACACAAATAGAGTTGGCAATAAGATCGCAGCAACACCAAAAACTGGTAAATCGGATTACGAGAAATATTCGCCGGACATTGGATTTAGATATTATTTGGCAGCAAACAGTTGACAGTTTAGGGAAAGCACTGCGACTAAAGCGCTGTATTATTTGTCCTTATCAGCCCTCTAGCTCAAAAATGGAGGTGAAGGCTGAGTATCGCCAGCCAGAATTCAAATCAATGCTTGGCTCAGAAATAGATATAACTTCTGAGCCTGCCTTTTCTCAGGTCTTGACAACCCTAGAACCAGTTGTGATGGAAGTGCCTGGGTACACAGAGTCTGAGCGGCAGAGAACCTTGGTGATTGCAACTTGCTATCAAGACCAGGCTAATGGATTGATTGCCTTGAGTTGGCAGGATGAATGCTACACATTAACAGAATCAGAATTAGAACTAGCAAAAGAAGCAGCAGATCAATTGGGAACTGCGATCGCTCATGCTACTTTATATAAAGAATTAGAAGCCGCGCGTCAAAAAGCCGAAGAAGCTTCCCGCCTCAAAAGCGAGTTTCTAGCTAATGTATCCCATGAAATTCGTACCCCTCTCAACGGCATGATTGGCTTCTTGAAGCTGATTTTAGAAGGGATGGCAGATGATCCAGAAGAACAAAATCAATTTTTAGCAGAAGCTCACCACTTATCAATACATCTGCTGAATATCATCAACGACATTTTGGACATTGCCAAAATCGAAGCTGGCAAAATGGAGCTAGCTTACGCTCCAGTCAAGCTAAATGAGCTATTCCATGATGTAGAAGGTTTCATGCGTCCCCAAGCAGAAGTGAGAAACCTCAGCTTTGGGATGCAAATGCCTGCCACTTCCGATGAAATCATTGTCCAAAGCAACTACCAACGGTTGCTACAAGTGATGCTCAATTTGGTAGGTAATGCCATCAAATTTACCCATGAGGGCGGTGTCACTGTCAGCGCCGATTTAGTACTCAAAAAAGCAAAGCCAAACTTTCAAGGTCAGGAATTTCCTGGCATGGTGAGAGTACGTGTAGCAGATACTGGCATCGGTGTTTCTTTGGACAAACAAGATAAACTTTTTCAATTATTCTCTCAGGTGGATGGCTCCCGCACTCGCCACTATGGCGGTACAGGTTTAGGACTGGCAATATCCCAAAAGCTAGTGGAGGCAATGGGCGGTGAGGTACATTTTTATAGTTTGGGCGAAGGGCTTGGCTCAACAGTCACATTCACCGTGCCACTATATCAACAACCAGTCATGGTTTCATCTAGTGATAGCGACTCAACAAGCAGTGCTGAATGTTAGTCATTAGTCATTAGTCATTGGTCATTAGTCATTTGGAAGATTACCAGTACTGGGTTTTGAGTTTTAAACTTTAAAGTTTTTTAGTAATTATTATTTAATAATCATATTGGGCATGGGGATTGGGAAAAAACCTTCCTTATCCTCACCTCCTGGCGTTCTCTTCAGGACTTTAAAGGCTAAAGTAGAGTAGGAGGGCTTGCACAAGAAATTGTTCAGCTAATCTAATATCAAGTTGCTAAAATCAGCAGTGGTTTAGTCAAAAGTCGTTCATAACTGACAGCTGACAATCTAGCGGCAATTATATCTAGGATCGATTTAACAAAGCTGAAAAACAAAATTTTGGATAATGGTTAATGAGTAACCGCGCATAGGGCACAGAGATCATTATTATTCAATGCCCAATGCCCAATGCCCCATGCCCAATCCCCCATCCCCAATGCCCATCATTAACTTAGCAGGTCTAAACTATGGAACTCACAATTGACAACGTTGAAACAGTCTTAGATGAAATGCGCCCTTACCTCATGTCTGATGGCGGCAATGTGGAACTCGTAGAACTCGATGGGCCTGTTGTAAAACTCCGCCTGCAAGGTGCCTGTGGTTCTTGTCCCAGTTCTGCAATGACCCTGAGGATGGGTATTGAGCGCCGCCTCAAGGAAATGATTCCCGAAATTGCAGAAATCGAGCAAGTGGTGTAAAAGTTAGGAGTTAGAAGTTAGGAGTTATGAGTTTTCTATTAACTCCTAACTCCTCATTCTTAACTCCTAACTATTTCTATGTCCCATCCTCTTTACATTGCTTTTATCTGGCATCAACATCAGCCGCTGTACAAGTCTCCTGGCAGCGGCGTTTCGCTATCTCCAAGTCAGCATTACCGTCTACCTTGGGTGCGTTTACATGGGACTAAAGATTATTTGGATTTGGTATTGCTCTTAGAGCGGTATCCTAAGTTACACCAAACGGTGAATTTAGTACCATCACTGATATTGCAACTCGAAGATTATATTGCTGGCACTGCTTTTGATCCTTACCTCACAGCCAGTCTGACACCCGATGAACAACTTACCCAGCAACAGCGGGAATTTATTATCCAGCACTTTTTCGATGCCAATCACCACACCCTGATTGACCCCCATCCCCGCTATAGCGAGTTGTACCAGCAAAGGCAGGAGAAGGGGCAAGCTTGGTGTTTAGCAAATTGGGAATTGCCAGATTATGGTGATTTGCTAGCTTGGCACAATTTAGCTTGGATCGATCCACTGTTTTGGGATGACCCAGAAATTGCTACTTGGTTAAAACAGGGTCGAAATTTTACTTTAAGCGATCGCCAGCGCATTTATTCCAAACAACGAGAAATTCTCAGCCGCATTATCCCTCAACATCGGAAAATGCAGGAGGCGGGACAGCTAGAAGTTACCACCACGCCTTACACTCACCCGATTTTACCTTTGTTAGCTGATACTAACTCCGGTCGGGTAGCTGTGCCCAATATGACACTACCTAAGCAGCGATTTCAGTGGGAAGAAGATATTCCCCGTCACTTGCAGAAAGCTTGGAACTTTTATAAAGACCGCTTTGGACAGATTCCTCGTGGTTTGTGGCCTTCGGAACAATCAGTAAGCCCGGCAATACTTCCACACATTATTGACCAAGGATTTAAGTGGATATGCTCAGATGAAGCCGTCTTAGGATGGACGCTGAAACACTTTTTTCATCGGGATGGGGCGGGGAATGTGGAGCAACCAGAACTGTTATATCGACCCTATCGCCTGCAAACCGCCGAGGGTGACTTGTCGATTGTATTTCGTGACCACAGATTATCAGACTTGATTGGCTTTACTTACGGTGCGATGCCAGCAAAGCAGGCAGCTGCGGATTTAGTGGGACATTTGCAAGCGATCGCTAAAATGCAAAGAGAGAGTCATAGTGAACAACCTTGGCTAGTTACCATCGCTTTGGATGGGGAGAATTGCTGGGAATTTTATCCCCAAGACGGTAAACCCTTCCTAGAAGCTTTGTATCAAAGCTTGAGCGATGAACCCCACCTCAAACTCGTCACTGTCTCCGAATTCCTGGAAGAATTTCCAGCCACAGCCACCATTCCCGGTGGGCAACTACATAGTGGTTCTTGGGTGGATGGTAGTTTCACGACTTGGATCGGCGATCCTGCTAAAAATCGTGCTTGGGATTACTTGACAGAAGCTAGAGTTATGCTTGCAAGTCATCCCGAAGCAACGGAAGAAAACAACCCAGAAGCATGGGAAGCATTGTATGCCGCAGAAGGTTCCGACTGGTTCTGGTGGTTTGGTGCAGGACACTCCTCAAATCAAGATGCCATATTTGACCAGTTGTTTCGAGAACACTTGTTTGGCATTTACAAGGCATTAAATGAACCTATACCGCCCTACCTCAAGCAACCAGTGGAAATCCATGAAGTGCAGGGAAGCCATATTCCCCAAGGGTTTATTCATCCCGTCATCGATGGTAGGGGTGATGAACAAGACTGGGACAAAGCTGGACGTATGGAAATCGGCGGGGCACGGGGAACAATGCACAATAGCAGTGTCATCCAGCGACTTTGGTATGGGGTGGATCACCTCAATTTCTATTTGCGGCTGGACTTTAAAGGTGGCGTTGCACTAGGGCGAAATTTCCCAGCAGAATTGAATTTGCTGTGGTTCTATCCAGAAAAAACAATGGTTAACAGCCCAATTCCCTTGGCAGATGTACCAGATGCAGCCCCACTTAATTACCATTTCCACCATCTTCTGGAAGTTAACTTGCTGACGCAATCGATTCAATTTCGAGAAGCGGGAGAAAATTATCAATGGCATCCCCGTTTCAGTCGTGCTCAAGTAGCTTTAAATAATTGCTTAGAGTTGGCAGTACCGTGGGCAGATTTACAAGTTCCGCCAGATTATCCCCTACGTCTGATTTTGGTGCTTGCAGATGAAGGGCGTTTTTGCAACTACTTGCCAGAAAATGCTTTGATTCCAATTGAAGTGCCTTAGAAATCAATACGCTGGGTGTTATACCATTTCAGTAAATACTTAGTAGGGACGTACAGATGTACGCCAATGCTTTCTGCGCTTCTCCTGCCCTCCTAGTAGCAGTAAATACCTAGTAGGGACGTACAGATGTACGCCCCTACAGCCAATTCATGTGTTGCAAAGGTTTTTTGAATACATATTGAATTTCTCTTGTCAATGCGTAAATTCTACAAAATTTATTTTTACTGTTTGAATTTTTAATATAAAAGTAATGATGATTTGGAAAAGATCCAGTAATCTTACTGTTTCCAGCAAATATTTGTCGTAAGATTAGAGACATTTCAGAATAAATATTCTATAGTAATGAATCGCTTTTCTCAGAAATTAACGAATTCTCAAGAGAGCATTTTACAGCAAACTCAACTTGGTCAGATGTGTGGTTCCAAGAAGCTATTTCGCGATCGCTATGAAATATTGCAAATTTTGGGTAGAGGTGGTTTTGGGATCACATTTTTAGCCAAAAATGCCGTATTACCAGGGAATCCCCTGTGTGTTATTAAACAGCTTTGTCCGAAAGTGACTAATGCTCAAAGTTGGCAAAGGGCATGTAAGCGCTTTGAAAAAGAAGCAAGAACCTTGGGGCAACTCGGTAGCCATTCGCAAATTCCCATGCTATTAGACTACTTTCAGGCAAATGGGGAGTTTTTTTTAATTCAAGAATACGTACCGGGTTTAACTTTGGCACGAGAAGTCCGGCAAACTGGGGCAAAAAGTGAAGCCTCAGTTAAACAGTTTTTGCAAGAATTATTACCTGTATTACAGTATCTTCATAAACATCATGTGATTCATCGGGATATTAAGCCTCAGAATTTATTGCGATGTGATTATGATAGGCGGGTAGTGCTGATTGATTTTGGTGCGGTGAAAGAGCAATTAGTTGACGTTTGTGAAAACTCTAACAATCAAGCTGCAAACACCAACTTTATCGGGACTAGGGGATTTGCACCACCAGAACAGTTTTCTCTACGTCCAGTTTATGCCAGTGACATTTATGCACTGGGTGTAACTTGTATTTATATGTTGACTGCTAAAAGTCCTTTAGAATTTGACTACGATGCAAATACTGGTGAAATATGTTGGCAAAAAGAGGTAGATATTAGCGACAGTTTCGCTCATATTTTAGAAAAAATGGTGAAAATTACGTTAAATGATCGGTTTAAGACTGCCGATGAAGTGATAAAAGCTTTAGGTAATGAAAGCTATTTGCCTACTTTGGCTAACTGTTTAACTACCCAAAAATTAAATAATAAAAGTATTGCACAACACGAAAATTCTCACGAAATTCCTGATGTATACATACCACCTGTTGCCAGAACTGCTAGTGCTATTCGGAAATGGAGAGCAAGGCTGAAGTAAGGGACTTCTAATTAAAAAAACGTCTCATCGGTGTGTAAGCAGAGGAAGCAGGGGGGGGGGAAGAATCTGATCGTCGTCTTCGCTTTAAAAATTGGATAATTTCATTTCTGGAAATCCCATTACCTCAAGTATCAAATTAACAATTAATGATGGGCGATTTAAAATCTCCAAAACAAATTTAGTAAGCATTTTAACTACATTTCATAGTCAGTGATGGTTAATTAATCAGGGTTTATCTCTAATACTTAGTCAGTTCTCGCTTGCCAATATACAAGCAAAATTACTAGGTCTAGCAGTTCAGAAAAAATTTTTATTCAGATTATTATATAATCGAAAGAATAATTACTCCTATGGCTCTCGTAGTTTTCCCCAAATGAGGAAGACTGGCTATTATTTACAAACGCTAACTATATTAAGTAATTCCCCAATCCCCAGAACAGGGTTTTCTACCACAAGTAAGCGAGAGTCAATTTTCTTAAGGGAAAGTTCGGGGCAAACTTAGCCTAAGTTGTCATGCAGTCGCGCCTGTCAGATCATGATCTGCTGCTTAAATCCCGATTGCTCAAATCCCCTGAATCCTAATGGAAAGAAGTTTTGCCAAAGTTGTAGCACCCCATTGGTGTCACTTTTAAGAAATCGCTTTCGTGTCATCCGAGTCCTTTCAGATGAGGGGGGATTTGGCAGAACCTATCTATCAGAAGATGTAGATAAACTCAATGAACGGTGTGTTATCAAGCAATTAGCTCCAAAATTCCAAGGAACTTGGTCGCAAAAAAAGGCGATGGAGTTGTTTGCTGAAGAAGCGCAGCGACTACAAGACCTTGGGGAACATCCCCAGATTCCGACTTTGCTAGCCTATTTTGAGCAAGATGGCTGCCTATATTTAGTGCAGCAGTTTATTAATGGAGAAAATTTATTAAAGGAGTTGCAACAGCGCAAGGCTTATAACGCTAGGGACATTCAATCTATTTTGTTAGACTTACTGCCCATCCTCAAATTTATCCACGATCGCAAAGTCATTCACCGAGATATCAAGCCAGAAAATATTATCCGCCATAAAGCTGATGGGCGATTAAGTCTGATTGATTTTGGTTCCTCAAAGCAATTTACAGCCAGAGTCCAGCAGAAATCTGGCACATCCATTGGTTCACATGGTTATTCACCCCTGGAACAGATTAGAGATGGTAAAGCTTTCCCCGCCAGTGACTTATTCGGTTTGGGGGCTACCTGTTTTCATCTGCTTACGGGAAGTTCTCCCTTCCAGTTGTGGATGGAATCTGGGTACGCCTGGGTGAGTAATTGGCGGGAATATTTGCGGACTCCATTAAATCCTGAATTGGATTTTGTCATCGACAAGCTTTTGAAAAAAGACATCCATGAACGTTACCAGTCAGCCGATGAAGTTCTCAGAGATTTGGCTCCAAAACAACTCTTAGCACTACCACCAGCCGGGAAATCCTCTGGTAAAATACCACCAACGAAAGCACCATATCTGCCAAAAAGTTATCCCTTACTGAAAATTTTAATCTTGGCAAGTGCTTTCATTCTGTTGTTCGGATTTCAAGAATCTTGGTATAAATATTTTCGCCGGATTCAAACCAGCTTATCCTCTAGGCTGAGTCATCACAAGAATTCTGGCAAAAATGAGGGGTTTTTAGGTCAGCCACTAAAGATAACTTTGGGTAATGTTTCTTTGGCGAACACCCTGCAAGGACATGAAAACTCAGTTTTATCCGTCACCATCAGCCCCGATGGCGAAACAATTGCCAGCAGTGGAGGCGACCGCACAATTAAACTCTGGAATCTCACAACCGGAAAACAATCTTCACTTAACGCCTATTCTCAGCAGGTGAATGCTGTGATGATTAGCCCAGATGGCAAAAATCTGGTTAGTGGTAATGATGACAGCACCATCAAAATCTGGAATCTGGCAACCGGAAAACAAATTCGCACTCTTACAGGACATTCTGACTCAGTTCATGCCCTAGCGATCAGTGCTGATAGCCAGACCCTAGTTACTGGCAGTGATGACAACACCATTAAAATCTGGGATTTAGCAACAGGAGAACAAATTCGGACACTGGCAGGGCATACATTCTGGGTGCGATCGGTAGCCATCAGCCCCGATGGCGTGATTCTTGCCAGTGGCAGTTTTGACAAGACTATCAAAATCTGGAATTTAACAAAAGGGTACTCAATCCGCACACTAGAGGGAAATTATCAAACAGTAACAGCTGTGGCTATAAGCCCAGATGGTAAAACTTTAGCCAGTGCTAGCCGCGATGTCTACGACGGGCTACGCCTACGCACCATCAAACTTTGGAATCTAACTACAGGAAAAGAAATTCGCATACTGGCGGGACATACCAACACAGTCACATCCGTAGCCTTCAGCGCTGATGGTAAAATTATTGCTAGTGGTAGCCGCGATCGCACCATCAAACTGTGGAATTCAACCACAGGCGAAGAAATTCTGACATTGGCAGGACACACAAAAACTGTGACATCCCTAGCCTTCAGTGCCGATGGCAAGTCCCTTGTTAGTGGTAGTGAAGACAACACCATTAAGATTTGGCAGTTGTCTCAGTGAAAACTTCTCTTTTAGCAGAGGAGAGGTTCTATCAAAATCTATCCAAAGTTCAAGACTGTCCCTCTCCGAGTCGGAGAGGGACAGGTTTTACGTAGTAAAACCAGGGAGAGGTTTTTTATTCGACATAAAGCGGTGATTTTAAGTCAATACAGTTCAGATCAGACCAAAACCCTTGTAGAGACGGCGATTTATCGCGTCTCTGAATTTTTAGAAGATCGCGTCTCTGAATTTTTAGAAGATAGTCAATCTGTATTTACCGCGTTCCTGTGGATTTTTGGAAGTAACAACAATATAGTAAGTATCATCTTCAGGCAACCTAGCTCGGTCAATTAAAGCACTGTACACACCATCTTGGTCTTTATCTTTATCTATAGCGATCGTCTTTCCTCGAGAATTTAGCAAAGCTACATAAGGAGAAAACTCTTCATCAACACTATCTACCCGAATACTTAGAAGCTGATTTTTTCTTCCTTGAAAATTTGAAATATTGTAAGCGCCGCCATTTTGTTTCAGAGTTGAACTGTTGGCAGTTAGTTGACCTGCTTCATCTAAAGTATAGCTAGCTCTGTCATTCCTCAGAGCCAAACTATAGCGACCTATCTCTCCAGGATCTCGGCTAGTAACTGCAATTTTGTAAGTGCCGTTCACAGGTAATCGGGCAAAAATGAATGCATCATCGCCACCACTACCTTTTTGTAAAGCACCTTTTTTGACAATGATATTATTATCAGGATCGTGTAGAAACAACAAGGGATTTAAACTCAAGTTATTTGATCTGCGTGTATCATTACTGCCAATTAGCCGAATTTGGACTAATTGATTTTCTCTGCCCTCAAACTCATAGAAATGAAAATATCTACCTTGAGATTGAAAGTCACGCTTACTTAGAATCCCTAATGCGACATCTGCAAAGTTAATAGGCTTGTAAGTAGGTGTCACGGGTTGAGAAACTGTTGGACGTCTGATATTTTGGTTGCGAACTCTCCCGGAGTTGGAACTTTGTTGGCGAACTCTCCCGGAGTTAGAACTTTGCTGACGAACTCTCCCGGAGTTAGAACTTTGCTGGCGAACTCTCCCTGAGTTAGAACTTTGCTGGCGAACTCTCCCGGAGTTGGAACTTTGCTGGCGAACTCTCCCTGAGTTGGCACTGCGACGACTATTGGATGTTGACTGGGAATTTTGTGTCTTAGACGATGCACGACTAATTGGTGACTCAACAGATGGCTTGCGTCTTGGAGATACTGAAGCTTGAGAAACAGGAAATTGTTCAATCGCTTTTGTTACTGCTTCTGGTTGTCTCTCATCTGGTGATTTGGCAATTATAAACTCTTGGGAATTTTGAGGTTTTCCCAAAGCATTTATAGGCAACACATTACTTGTGATTAACAAACTACTACTTAAGCAAGAAATTAAAATCCGATTTAATTTTCGACGATAGTTGTTGTTTTTTACTAGCATAGTTACGCTCCTAATTGTGTTAATGATCTTGTATTTAAGAGATAGATGAATCTCAAATCAGAAAATTTATACTCAAATTTAAACTACTATTACACTGTGGTGGAAGTTTGCCTACCTTTAACAAGGGATTTTTTCCCAAGTATTGTTTGAGATGGTAGCTAGATTTTTGCCAAGCTGTACTACAAGAGTGAATCTCAATTTTGTAAGTATATACTTACCTACAAAGTGAACTTACTACTTTTCGGATTTTTGCCAAAATATTTTTACCAAAAGTAACCAGATGCTGCCGCACTACTAAATCGAGAATGCATATAGCGGTTCTCAATTGCATAAATACAGATAACTGGTAAACTTTTCTGTGCCCCTAGATGTTGCATCCATAGACGCACAGCGCCTACCTACGAGTTCTCCAACGGAGTAACCGCAGGGTACGAGAATTACTATATGTTGAATCGACGCTAATAAATAAACTCCTCAAAAAGCATCGCTCAAGCACAACTTCTTTCAACTTATCTAACGCTAATTTATATCTCTGAAGAGAGAAAAATAAAATGCTGATTTTAAATCTTTTTTACAGCCTCCCTTAATCGCCAAAGCTAAAAAACCCTTATTTGGAAACAAGTACGTAAAAACAAGGTTGTAAATATTCTTTAATGAGAGCAAGAAAAGAGCGATAAATTGCTCAATGCCTGATGAGATAAGGAAATTGGGGATTTGTATAGAATATCAGTAATATTTACGAACAAGAGAGATTATACTGCATGACTTAAGATGAATATATACTCCAACTGAAATGGATTCCCAGTATGCTCTGTTGTGTGAATCCCGATTGCCAAAAACCCCTAAACCCCGACAAAAACAAGTATTGCCACAATTGTAGAGCGGAATTGATACCCCTGCTGGGTGGTCGCTATCGTCCCACTCAGGTGTTGTCAGATGAGGGCGGATTTGGTAGAACCTATTTGGCAAAAGACGTACACAAACTGAATGAATGCTGTGTTGTTAAGCAATTCGCACCAAAACTTCAGGGAACTGGGCCACTAACAAAGGCCATTGAGCTATTTAAACAAGAAGCAAGCCGCCTGCAAGAACTCGGAGAACATCCGCAAATTCCAACTTTATTGGCTTATTTTGAGCAGAATAGCTATCTTTTTTTGGTGCAACAATTTATCGATGGGCAAAACTTGCTTAAGGAATGGGAGACGCGGGGAAATTATAACGAAACAGAGATTCGTGAACTTTTGCTAGATTTACTGCCCGTGCTGAAGTTTATCCATGTACGGGGAGTGATTCATCGGGATATCAAACCACAAAATATTATTCGCCGTCAAAGTGACGGGCGATTAGTGCTAATTGATTTTGGAGCCTCCAAGAATCTGACGGCAACAGTGCAGACTAAAATGGGCACTGTTATTGGCTCACACGGTTACACTCCACTTGAACAGATGCAAGATGGAAGAGCTTACCCAACCAGTGATTTATTCAGTTTAGGGGCGACTTGTTTTCATCTACTGACTGGGGTTCGCCCATCTCAACTGTGGATACAGCAGGGCTATGGTTGGGTTGCATCTTGGCGACAATATTTGAACAGTTCAGGCAAGAACGGGGTTTCTGTGTCTATAGAGTTAGGTGAAGTTTTGGATAAGCTGTTGCAACTAGACATCCAAAAGCGTTACCAATCGGCTGATGAAGTCATCACTGATTTGACACTTCGGCTACCACCATTGTCATCAGTACCCCCAACTATACTTACACCAACATTTACAAGTACTTCAGCAAACACGGCCTCAGTTTCACCAAAACCAAATAACAACCTGAAAAGTCAACTGCTTTTAGGTAGTAGCATTTTAGCGTTGGGATTGGGGGGAGTTTGGTATTTCCAGACTCGCCCCCATACAATGAGCGAATATTCTCCAACTATTTCTAATTCTAGACCGACGATTCAGCCCAAAAAAAACATCCCGGAAAATTCTTTTGTTCCTAAACCTCTCAAAGGGCATTCCAGCGATGTGAATTCCGTAGCTTTCAGTTCTGATGGCACAACCCTTGGTAGTGCCAGTGATGATAAGACAATCAAGCTATGGAATCTGGCAAGTAACCAGGAAATCCACACTTTAGAAGGACATTCCAATTGGATTTGGGCTGTAGCCTTCAGTCCTGATAACAAAACCCTTGCCAGTGGTAGTGCGGACAAAACAATCAAACTGTGGAATGTGGAGACGGGAAAGTTAGTCCGTACTTTAGAGGGACATACTGACGGAGTGACTTCCGTAGCTTTTAGTCTTGATGGCAAAACTCTTGCCAGTGGTAGTGCTAGTAAGGACAAGACAATTAAATTGTGGAATCTGGAGACAGGAAAGTTAATTCGCACCTTAGAGGGACATACTAATGGTGTTGCATCTGTAGCCTTCAGTCCTGATAGCAAAACGCTTGCTAGTGGTAGCTGGGATAAGAAAATTCAATTATGGAATTTGCAGACAGGAAACTCAATCCGCAGCTTGGAGGGAAATGCTGGGACGATTCTTTCGGTTGCTTTTGCTCCCGATGGACTTACCCTTGCCAGTGGTAGTGCTGACAAGATAATCAAACTGTGGAATCCGGTAACAGGAAAGTTGATCCATACCTTGAAGGGACATAATGATAAGGTTAATTCCGTCGCCTTTTTGCGAAACTCAACTTCAAATGATGTCACCCTTGTCAGTGGTAGTAGTGACAAGACAATTAAACTGTGGAATCCAGTAACAGCAAAGCAAATCCGCACTTTAGAGACTGGTTCTGGATATATTTATGCTGTTGCCATCAGCCCAGATGGACAAACTATTGCTGGTGGTGGAAGTGGTGAAAACATTCTCAAGATTTGGCAGACGATTCAATGAAAAGTGCAGTAATTCTTGTAGCAATTGACAGATAACGCAATACCGATTTTAGGATAAATGTCAACTTTATTGCTGAATTAGGGTAAAAAGTGAAGCGATGTAAAATTATTTGCAATTTTGCGTAACTACTCTAATTAAATCGGATAGTTATCTACAGAGTAATGGTCATGATTTAAACAGATGGAATACTCTTGCAATATAAATTTTGGCAGTTTTTAACCAATATAAACTCATGATACAGAGCAAGTAAATTTATTTATGGTTACTGAATTTACAGTGAGCGTAGTCGAACTGCGTAGCCTCTCGTAGAAAAGTATGGAAATTATTAATTTTCAATTTTGAATTTTAAATTAGGAGCAAGCATCTGCCCCTGTGATAATTATTGAAGTTGGTTCAATTTATATTTTAATTGCTTATGCATCCTCGCCGAGAAATTACGGAGATGTTCTCAACCTTCATTCAGGTGGAAAGCGACAGATTCAGCAAATGGTTGATTGATATTAAACTGCGTCGAAGTATCCAAAATTGTTTGGAGTGTTCAGAAAAAGTCCCTAACTCAGAAAACTTTTGGGCACTATATTGGTACAAGCACTGGCAAGAACAATCTCATAGCCTTGCCAGAATGCATTTGTCTGCTTATTTACAGGAACCAAGTTACTGGTCTGCTAAAAAAACAATTGCCAGATTTACACATAGCCAATACAACCTAGCAGATTACTTTCAAATGGCTAATGCTGAAATCGAAACCATTCTCAAAAACTTTAATTCAGAAAAATCTTCTAGCTTAAAAGCCTATGCGGCTATGGCAATCCCCAGTCGGCTAAAAGATATTTTACGCCAACGCAAAGAAGCTGATATTTGCACAAATTGGGCATTGTTACGCAAAATAAGCAAAAAACAGTTTTTAGAAGCTCTTGAGCAAGCTGGGTTATCACCTAATAACATTGCCCAGTATCGGCTAGCTTGGACTTGTTTCAAAGAATTGTATGTGCAAAACCAACCAGGAGGCACAAGGGCACTGCCGGAACCAGAACGCCAGCTTTGGGAAGCTATTACCAACCTCTACAACCGCGAACGACAAAATCAATTAACTCAACCAACTCCACAATGCACTAGAGAGAAAATTGAACAGTGGTTAACCCAGGCAGCTATCTACGTGCGTGCTTATCTTTATCCACCTATTAATTCACTAAATTTAGCGATATCAGAAGATGATGCCACAATAACTTTTGATTTACCAGATTTATCCTCTGACTCATTAATCGCTGAGATGATAACCGAAGAGGATGCCCAAAACCAACAAAAGCAACAATCTCAGATTCAAACTGTCTTGTTAGAAGCGTTACAAAATTTTGAGGTAAAAACCCAGGAAATACTGAAACTTTACTACCAACAGGAGTTGACTCAGGCAGAGATTGTACAACGCCTCCAAATGAGCCAGCCTACTGTTTCTCGCAGGCTATTCAAAGCCAGAGAATCTTTGCTTTCAGCATTGGTTCAGTGGAGCCAAGACACGCTTAATATTTCTGTGACTTCCAACCTAATTAAAGATATGAGCACCGCTTTGGAAGAATGGTTGAAAGTTAAGTATGGCGAATCTAGCTGACGTTATCAAAGATGAGGTAGTAAAAATGACTTCTGCTTTTACGGAACCGCAGGAACTATTGTTAGAAATATCACCATCACTACAGAAAAGTTCTTGGCAAGAAAGCCAAATTTACGCCACACCTAGCAGTCGCTGGCGTGCTCACATGAATCAAATTTGCCTTCAGGCGTTTTTGAATTGGGTAAAAACGGAATATGTCCCAGAAGCCAGCGTTTGGTACAGTTCTTCTGGTATTCCAGCTTTCTGGGAGTTTGTCAATGGCACAGCAATTTTGTTAAAGGAAAGGCGAGTCGTTTTAATTCCCTGTGAAGCAATTGACGATCGCGAGTTAGAAGTTCCCCAGGAATGGGTAGATATTCCTAGTTGGGCAGCAGACTATTATTTAGCAGTGCAAGTTAAACCAGATGGCGAGTGGGTAAGAATTTGGAGTTACACAACCCATCAAGATTTGAAATCTTTGGCTCACTATGATCCAGTGGATAGGACTTATTGTCTGGATGCGCGACATTTGACAAAAGACCTCAATGCTTTTTGGATAACCTACCAATTTTGTGAAGCAGAGGAGATGAAAGCTGCGATCGCTCCACTACCAGAATTATCGACTGTTCAAGCAGAAAATCTTGTGCAACGGTTAAGTAATTCCTCTGTAACATTTCCTAGACTTGCAGTGCCATTTACAACTTGGGGAGTGCTACTAGAAAATGAGCAGTGGCGGCAGCGTTTGTACCAAGAAAGGCTGCGATATCTACGACAGGCTGCGCCTACGCAACTTTCACAAGTACAAGTGAATCTCAGTCGTTGGCTAGAGCAGATTTACGATGCTTCTTGGCAAGCTATAGAGACTTTTTTTGAGCCAAACTCCAGTAGCCTAGCTTTTAATTTTCGCACTTCTTTCGGGTTAAATGCTACCGCTATCAAACGCGCCAAGCTGATTGACTTGGGAATAGAAATAGAGGCTCAAAAAGTTATTTTATTAATTGCCTTAATACCAGAAGCTAACCAACAAGTTAGTATTCGCGTGCAACTACATCCAGCCTCTAATCAACCTTTCCTACCTGCTAATATCAAGCTAGTTTTACTTTCAGATCGAGGGGAAATACTTCAACAAGTACAAGCAAGAGTTCAAGATATTTATGTGCAGTTGAAACTCTTTGATGGGGAAGTGGGAGAATGTTTCAGCATCCAGATCGATCTGAATAATTATCAAATAACAGAAAATTTCATAATTTAGTTATTAGGAGCCAGCAGTGTCAAATTGGTGTTGATTGGTCCAAATTTGTGCTATGTAGTCTTTGTATTACACTTTTATTTGGTATTTTTGCATAAGTAGAATGCTTCCTGTTGATTAGTCATTAGTTGATCGCGAATAGCAAAGTCCATTTAACTTATGAGTAAGCTAGTTGTCTTCAGCTTCTTGGGAGGAGATTTAAATCAAGGATTTCCTGTTGTCACGGCTCAACTTTGGTGTCATGAAGAATTTGTACCCGTGAAATTAACAGGGAGTCTACCGCCAGCACCAGAACTAAGTGAACTCTACCGCAGATGGCAGTTACTCTACGCAGCAATTCATCAACGCCTGGGCAGGAATCACCGGATAAAAGTACATTCGCAAGACATAACCAATATTTCTGTCAATGACTTCAATGAAGTATGTCAACAGCTACAAGCAAATATCAATGCTTGGTTAAAATTTGAATCATTTCAGAATATTGAACGGCAGTTGCGAACTCTACTTAGTCGTAATGATGAAATTAGAGTCATTATTGAAACAAATATAGCTCTACTGCATCGCCTGCCTTGGCATCTATGGCATTTTTTTGAAGATTACCCGAAAGCAGAATTAGCTTTAAGCAATCATGAGTATGAATCTCCTCAGCTATTACAAAAATCTCCTACAGGTAAAGTCAAAATTTTGGCAATTCTAGGCAATAGAGTTGGTATTGATATTGATAAAGATGCCTCTGCTTTACAAGGTTTAACAGATGGTAAAACCACTTTTCTTATAGAACCAACACGGCAAACACTTGACGAGCATCTATGGAATTATGATTGGGATATTCTATTTTTTGCCGGACATAGCACTAGTCTTACTGACGGAGAAATTGGGGAATTTTATATCAATCAAACAGAAAGCTTAACAATTTTACAGTTGAAAAATGGACTTAAGGCAGCAATTAGACGCGGTTTGAAACTGGCAATTTTTAATTCTTGTGACGGAATTGGTTTAGGACGAAATTTAGCTGATTTAAACATTCCCCAAATGATTGTAATGCGGGAAGGAGTGCCAGATTTAATAGCACAGGAATTTTTAAAAAACTTTCTTACTGCCTTTGCAGATAGCAAACCATTTTATTTAGCTGTGCGAGAAGCGCGAGAAAGACTTCAAGGACTGGAAAATGAATTTCCTTGTGCCAGTTGGTTGCCAATTATCTATCAAAATCCTACAACTGTTCCTACTACATGGCAAGAACTGTGCGGTAATTTTGCTGATACTAAATTTGTAGGTGAAGTTTCGACAAAAGGTAAAATTGCGACACCAAAATTAAAAGTTTGGACTGTACTAATTAGTACTTTGATTGTGGCTATTTCAACATTAGGTTTGAGATACTTGGGAATCTTTGAGAAAATCGAACTGCAAAGTTTCGATCAAATGCTACGGTTGCGACCTCAAGAAGAGCCAGATCCAAGGTTAATAATTGTAGAAATTACTGAAAAAAATATTCAATCACGACAAGAGATGACCAAAGGACTGAAATCTATTTCGGATAGTACGTTAGCTAAATTGCTTAACCAAATACAAAAGTATCAACCGCGAGTTATTGGACTGGATATTTATAGAGACTTCGCCGATCCTCCAAATAAATCAAATCCAATACAACTTCCGACTGAACTTAATAAAGATAATGTTGTTGTTGTCTGCAAAAGCCGCGATAGTAAATATGATCCCCAAGGCGTTAAACCTCCGAAAGATGTACCTGTAGAACGTCAGGGTTTTACTGATGCAATTCAAGACCCAGATGGTATCGTCCGTCGCCAAATTTTGATGATGGCACAAGAGCCTTCTTCAACTTGTACAACGCCTTATTCGCTCTCGTTGCAATTAGTTACTCGTTACTTATCTTATGAAAATATTAAACCTAAATTTAATGAAGATTATGTACAGTTTGGCTCTAAAGTATTTAAACGCTTAAAATTTAGCCGCAGTGGTGCTTATCAACAAGGAGTTGATTTAGGCGGAAATCAAATACTTGTCAATTACCGTAATACAGATTATCAGAGAGTTTCTATTGATGAGGTATTGAATGATAAATTCGATCGTAAATCAATGAAAGATAAGGTAGTGATCGTTGGCGTGACAGCTAATACAGTCAGCGATACTTGGCCAACTCTCTACAGTACTGCACAGCAAGATTACCAAGAAATACCAGGGGTATTTATACAAGCACAAATGGTTAGCCAAGTTTTGAGTGCAGTTTTAGACCAACGTCCAATTCTTTGGGTTTTGCCTTGGTGGGGTGATATTCTCTGGATATGCGGCTGGTCTGTAGTTGGGAGTCTGATTATTTGGCGGGTGCGAT
Source organism: Nostoc sp. UHCC 0251 (assembly GCF_034932245.1). NCBI lineage: Bacteria > Bacillati > Cyanobacteriota > Cyanophyceae > Nostocales > Nostocaceae > Nostoc > Nostoc sp. UHCC 0251. The sequence goes on along the minus strand of NZ_JAYGHD010000305.1, from coordinate 12,966 downwards.
CGCTCTCACATCAGAGATGCGCCATCTTTGTGACAGTTGTCATATTATATGGAGTTTGTGCGATCGCTCTTTTAAAACAAGGGTTATGGTTGCCATTTATTCCTTCTGTCTTTGCTGTGGTTGCAAGCGGTGTTGTTGTAGTGTTGATTCAACGCCGTCAGGAAGTTTTCCCGATTTCACAACCCTTAGTTGAATAAGATTTTCCTTTATATAGCTGTAGTCACATGGGTTAGGACATATTAAAAGCGTGAATGCTAGGAATAGTAATACTTTTACCTCCTGCCTCCTGCCTCCTGCTATAACTGAAAAATAACGTCAATTTGGCGATTGACGATCTCAAAAATCCGTCATTAACCTTGCCTTGCGGAGCAAGAATTGCAGTACAGTTTCTTCGCGGGTAATAATATCAACTCTGCCATCCATACCCAATTGAATTTGACATTTCTTTGTACTGCGACCTAAAGCAAGTTTCTCTGGTTCAATTGTGACTTCGTAAAAAGCACCTACAGCAGTTGCTTTTGGGATAGAGTTCGTATTAGCATCTGCATCGTTTTTTTGCGAACTAACAGCATCCGGGGAAATCGCTTTTACTTGGCCATTGAGAGTACCATAATCAGGATAAGGGCAAGCTGTGACTCGCATTTGCACCTTTTGTCCGACTTTTATCTTACCTTTTTCCTCAGAACCGACAGCTGCTTTGATAACTAAAGGTGCATGACTAGGAACAATTTGCACAACTTCCTCCCCAGCCCGGAGAGTTTGACCGGGGTTTCTCAAATTTAGCTTGGAAATAATCCCGTCTGCTGTAGCGGTAATAGTAGTTTGCTTCAGATCAATTTCAATTTGCTTGAATTCGCTAGTATCGCGCTCTAATTGTTTTTCAGTTTCAATTTTCTGTTTGAGAAGTACTTGAAGTTCTCTTTCTAAGGATGCTTTATTCACTTCTCCAGAGGCTTTTTCTTGGGCAATACGTTCAGTCGCCATTGCTACCTCTGCATTGCTGGGGTTGAGAGCTGCTTGAGCGCGATCGCGTTTAGCAATAGCCCCTAAAACAGCTTGTTTTAGCCGTTCATTTGTTTTTTGTTGGGCTTTATAAGTAGCTTTTTGTGCCTGTACAGCTTGTTCCTGCTGTTTCACAGCCAGCTGTACTTCTTCTAGTTGATCGCGGGATAATGCCCCTTGTTTAGCGGCACTTTCATATCGATTCTGCTTTAATGTCGCTGCTCCTAAAGCCGCCTCAGTGGCGTGGAGATTAGCTAATGCTGATTGTAACTGTGCTTGCCCTGCATATAATTCTTCTTGAGCCATTTTGACATTGGCTGATGCTTCTTGGAGTTCAGTGATACTGGTAATTTTTTTGTCTTGATGATCGCGATCGCGTCCCTGCAATTCCGCTTTAGCAGAGGCGATACTCCGATTGGTGCGATCGTTTTCGGCTCGAATTTGACTATCTATTGCATTTATTTGCGGAACAGTTTGAATTAGTTGTAACCTAGCTTGTTGAATATTGGTTTGCAGCTGGTTTTTTTTAGTTTGCAGTCGAGAATCATCAATAGTGGCAATTTTATCTCCTTTTTGCAGTGTTTGATTTTCTTTGACGTAAATCTGCATTACCTGTCCTTCTGTCGCCGCCTGTACAATTGGCAATTCACCCGCAGGACGGACAACAGCTTGCCCTTTGACCGTAACTTTATATTTAACAAACGCAGCCACAGGAACAGCTAACGACAACATAAACAAGATAAAAAGTGTGCCAAATGTAGTCCAACGGCTAATTGGTGGGAGAAACTCGTTGTCTTGAACTAAGGGTAAAAACTTGGTTTGAGAGTTACTAATCATAAGTGCTATATAAAAAATGTCCAATAACCATTAACTAACTCCGAAGAAGTAAAGCAGATTTAAACCCATTTTTAGAAGGATAAATATCATCAATAAAACTTAAATGCTCTCCAGAAATCTGACGTAATTCTTCTGGAGTTCCTTGAGTTTTTATGTGTCCATCTTCAAGGAATACAATCCAATCAGCCCGTTTGATAACTTGAGGACGGTGGCTAATCATAATTGTGGTTTTGCCTTGACGGTGAGCAAGTAATCTATCCAAAATTTTAGTTTCACTTACTGGGTCAAGAGCACCTGTAGATTCATCTAAAATTAATATAGGTGGGTCAGTAACAATTGCTCTAGCGATAGCTAATCTCTGCCTTTGTCCGCCAGAAAGATTTGCACCAAATTCGCCTAATACAGTTTGATATTTATCAGGTAATTTGCTAATAAATTCATCTGCACCAGCAATTTGGCAAGCAAGGACTATCTCCTCAAAACTAACGTTTGGATAACTGAAGTGAAAGTTATCAACAATCGAACGACTCCAAAAATGAGGTTCTTGGGGAACTAATACGACTTGCTGTCGCAAACATTCTAAAGATAAGTCTTGCTGGTTGTATAACCCATAACGGATATTACCGGATTGGACTTGATATAAACCAGTAATTAATTTGCCGAGGGAGCTTTTACCACAGCCAGATTGACCGATTAAGGCTATTACTTTACCACCAGGGATAGTTAAAGAAAAGTTATCTAATAGGTCAGTTCTACCAGCATGATGAAAGTTAACTTGAGAACAAGTAATATCTGCATTACCAGGAATTTCCGCCCAAGGTTTTTTAAAGTCATTTTCATCTTCTGGGGTAGCATCTATCACTTCTGTCAAGCGTTGAACGACAATTTGAGCCGTGATAAATTCATCAATTAGCCCAACTACTGACGCTAAAAAGCCAAGAAAGCTGCCACTCATCCCGCTGTACGCCAGCAGTTGACCGATGGATAATGTCTGATTAATCACCAAGCTAGAACCTAACCAGAGTATGCCAATACTCGTCAATTCGGAAAGAATACTAGTGACTGTGCCGCTGTAAAGCCCCAACTTCATTGTCTTCCAGCCTAAGTTAGCAAGGCGACCAAAATTTGTCTGATACTCTTGCCAAGCTTGCGGAGTCGCTTGGGTGGTTTTGAGGACTTGAACACCGCGAAAGGTTTCGACTAAAAAGCCTTGATTTTCCGTACCTTTAACAATGAGGCTGCGAGTTTTTTGGCGCAAGGCGGGAAGAAAAAGCAGGTTGACAAGAGTGACAATCACAAAGGCGGCGACGGAAGCTAGAGTCAGTTCCCAACTATAGAAAAGCATGAAAGCCAAGGAAACCAAAGCCACAAAAAATTGACTGGGTAAACCAAGGACAATTTGGGAAACTAGATTATTGATAGTATGAACATCAGCAATTCGGCTAACGACTTCCCCACTGCGACGTGCTTCAAAATATGATAGGGGTAAGTGTAACAGTTTTCGACCGTATTCTAGGATTAGCCCGTATTGCAACCGTTGACCAAAATGACCAATCAGGTGAGATTGTACCAAACCAATGGCATTTTGAATTAGGTTCATGGCAATGACGCCAATTGCCACTATTGTTAGCAGTTGTGTATCTCCCCGCACTAGCACGTCATCGGTGAGGAGTTGCATCATTAAAGGGGAGGCGAGGGACAATAGCCCGATCGCAAAGTTGATGGCGATCGCCTGAATCAGAAGGTTACGATATGGCAAGACGCGGGCAATAAAGCGCCCAAAGCCGCCAATTTTATCTTCTAGTTGCTCATAGAAACGGCTATCGTCTGGCATCAGCAGCAGCATCACACCATCACTCCAACCCGCGATTAACTCCTTGAAGGTGAGGTACAAGATGCCAACGGCAGGGTCAGAGATAACATATTTTTTCCCCTTTTTCCCGTATAATACTACCCAGTGGTAACCTTTCCAGTGAATGATGGCTGGTAAGGGGACTTCATTTAATTTCTCAAGCAGTTCTGGGGTAGCTTGAACTTGACGGGCATGGAATCCCAGAGTTTCTGCTCCCCGCCTTAAACCTAATAGTGTAGTTCCTCGCGCTCCCGTGCCCACTGCTTCTCGCACGCGATTGAGGGCAAAGGTGCGTCCGTAGTATTTGGCGATCGTGGCTAGGCTTGCTGCACCACAATCTTCTTCACTGTGTTGCAATATACTATGGTATTTCATTGTTTAAAAAATCAGTACCAGCGGCAGTTAACAGTACCAGCCGCAGTGAACAAGGGGTGGACAAGTCCGTTTCCTACCTGATAACTGTTAACACCGTTTACGTTTATTTGTGCTATCTTGATATGAATAAAAAAGTAGGAGCGAAAACGACCTCGCCCCTACGAACTGGAAGAGAAGAATGTTACTCAGCTAAAAGCTTATGTGAGAGCATTCTTTTCTCTTTTAGGTTTTGAAGGATTCGAGTACATGGTATGAAATAGACTAGAGCTGATTATGCAGGTCTGGCAGACGCGATATCGTTGTTAAAAGTACCGGTGAAGTTACCTTTTGTACCTGCTTGCAGACGCCTTGAATTACCTGTGAAATTCTGGCCAGTGTAGACAATCCAATCTCTTCTACCCGTCACCTCGTACCAAGATGCTCTATTGTTAAAGCGGCCTAAATTGGCTACTGGGCGTCCGATATTATTTCGCCGCGCTCCATCACCATTCCTCCCGTCGGAAAGGTCTAAAGCACCACCACTAATAGTGGCAGCGGCTTCATGGGAAAGGTCTTGCACAGCTTCGATGCTGTAGAGGTCTTTGATTTGCTTGTTGTTCATATCTACTTTGTGGTTATTGATGTTAGACATTGTTTTTCCTCTGAGTTTTAGATTGGGGTTTGAACTGAAGGTAAGCTTGTTTTCTTCCTTCTGATTTTTAATTGGTAGCAGTCAGGTTGGTTTATTCACGGCTGGGAATCAGGATATTCAACTGCTTCAGAAATCTATACTCTGAGGCCGCTTTGCCCTCTAGACAAAAATCACTCTTAAGGTTATAGGGAAGTCAAACCTACACTATACGGAAGGCGGAAGTGATTTTGTCGTCACTAGCTCCAAGAAAATAGTTTCCTGGTCCCAAACGACCAGTGGTGTCGCCCGAATAACCAGCATTGTCAAAGAACTGCCATTCACCTCGGATGATCCTTATAGATGAGGTTTGATCGTTGAAGGTGGTTTCAAACCCGCCTCCTTGCCCGTCTGCAAACCCGATGTTGGGAATACCATCACCAGTTGCTGCATTCAGGCCTATCGACTGTCCGCTCTGGTTTGGGTCTTTATATAAAATTACATCTGGATCGGGACCGTAAAGAAAGCCTACACCACCACTACAGGTAGCAGCCACCTCATCGTTTATTTCCTTCACTGCGCTCAAGTTTAATTGGGCTAATGTGTTGTTCATATCTACTCCGTGGTTATTGATGTTAGACATTGTTTTTCTCCTGAGTTGTAGATTGGGGTTTGAACTGAAGGTAAGCTTGTTTTCTTCCTTCTGATTGTTAATTGGTAGCAGTGACTTTGGTTTATTCACTGTGGGAAATCAGAGGTTTTTGGCTTTGCTTTCTGATTGTTAATTGGTAGCGGTGAGATTGGTTTATTCACTATCTGGAGCCTTCAGTAAGATTGTGGATAAGCGCAAAGCAAGGCAGAGTATTGATTGGCGGGAAAAATAACGTATAAGTTTTGAGCTTTCAATGACGGTTATCTTAATCTACTTTTACCTAATTTCACCTGTATTATTTTTGACAAAAATGCCTGTTTTGGATAAATTTAGCTTCATTTATTGGAAGTCATGCAAGTAGCAAGAAAACTGCTGATATTCTCATTTTGTGCATAAGTTCATTTTGCTGACACTTATACTTAATAGAGGATTCCCTGCTAAATTTCCTTTTCTATAGGAGAGTGCAATGTCTTTTAGAGCTATGCGTTTGGATTGGTTGCAAGGTCTAGGAATTGCGGTTGGGAGTGCGATCGCCTTTTATGCAGATATCTCAGTTGCCCAAATCACGCCAGACGGCACTCTGCCAAATAATTCCAATGTTAGATTAGAAGGTAATACCAGAGTTATTGAGGGTGGAACCACAAGAGAGGGTAATTTGTTCCACAGCTTTGGGGAGTTTTCTGTTCCCAATGGCAGTAATGCTTTTTTCAATAATCCACTCAATATTCAAAACATCCTGACACGAGTAACAGGTAAGTCAATTTCTAATATTGATGGCTTAATTCGTGCTAACGGTAAAGCAAACTTATTCCTGCTTAATCCCAATGGGATTATTTTTAGTAAAGATGCTAGTTTGAACATCGGCGGTTCCTTTGTCGCCACAACAGCCAATGCCATTGGGTTTGGCAATTTTGGATTTTTCAGCGCCTCGAATCCAGAAGCACCTTCACCCTTGTTAACAGTAAATCCAAATGCCTTACTATTCAATCAAATTGCGGTTTCCCCAATTCAAAATAGTTCAACCGCGCCAGCAGGAGAAGATCCAACGGGTTTTAAAGTATCTGGTTTACGTGTTAAAGATGGAAAGAGTTTGCTGCTAGTAGGTGGCAATGTCAACATGGATGGTGGTCAATTGAATGCTTATGGTGGTCGAGTCGAGTTGGGAGGATTGACATCAAGCGGAACTGTAGCGCTTCAGATAGATGGTGACAACTTTCGCTTGGGCTTTCCTGCTGAAAGTGTGCGAGCGGATGTTTCTTTAGCTAAGAAATCTAGTGTAGATGTAGAAGCTGCTGGTGGTGGGAGTATTGCAGTTAATACTCGGAATTTAGAAGTTTCGGACGGAAGCGTACTGAGTGCTGGAATCGGAAGTAATTTGGGGTCAGTTAATTCTGTTGCGGGAGATATTACGCTTAATGCCACAGGGGAAATAAAAGTTGTAGGGAAAGGGAGCTATATCTTCAATAGGGTGCGATCGCAAGCACTAGGCAATGGGGGGAATTTAACTGTTAATGCCCGTAAATTACTGTTAAGGGATGGGGCACAGGTTAGCACTGGCACATATGGTGCCGGAAACGGTGGAAATTTATATGTTTCGGCACAAAGTGTGCAACTGATTGGTGCTTCTGCCGATGGTCAATTTGTCAGTGGTTTGTTTGCTAGCACAAACGCAAACGCAATAGGTAATGGGGGAAACTTGACGATTAAGGCGGGTTCGTTACTGGTTAGGGATAGAGCACAGGTTAGCACTGGCACATTTGGTGCAGGCAACGGAGGTTCTTTAAATCTAAATGCTGACACAATTCAAATCATTGGTGCAAGCGGCTTGTTTGCTCAACAAAATACTCAAGGCGCAACAGGAAATGTAGGAGATTTGACGATTAACACTAAAACTTTGCTAGTACAGGATGGAGCAAAGGTTAGCACTGGCACATTCGGTGCAAGTGAGGGCGGAAATTTAAAGGTAAATGCTGACAGTGTGGAAGTTATTGGTAGCAATACTGTTAATGGTTCTTCCAGTAAGTTGACTACTAACAATTACAAAGGCGCAACAGGGAATGCAGGGGATTTGACAATTAACACTAAAACCTTACTAATACGGGATGGTGCACAAGTTGCCACTGGCGCATTCGGTGCAGGTTCAAGCGGGAATTTAAAGGTAAATGCTGACATTGTGGAAGTTATTGGTAGCAATACTGTTGATAGTTCTTCTAGTAATTTGACTACTCAGAACCAAAGTGCAACCGGGAATGCAGGAGATTTGACAATTAACACTAAAACTTTACTAGTACGGGATGGGGCACAAGTTGGCACTGGTACATTCGGTGCAGGCAAGGGAGGAAATTTGACAGTAAATGCTGATACTGTTGAAGTTATGGGTAGCAATGCTGTTGATGGTTCTCCTGGCGGCTTATTTGCCAATGCTGATATAGGTGCAACTGGAAACGGGGGTAACATAACGATTAACTCGAATGAGTTGCTGGTGCAAAATGGAGCATTAATCTTTGCTGGTGCAAGGGCTGGTAGAAAAAGTCCAAGTGATGGAGGAGACATAACAATTACTACCCAAAAATTGCTCCTTCAAAACGGTGGACTAGGTGCTGGAACTAGAGGTGCTGGTAGAGGAGGAAATGTGAGTGTTAAAGCTGACACAGTAGAACTAAATGGCTTTCCTGCTGCTATCTATAGTGATACAGATTCAACTGGGGATGCAGGAAATTTGACGATTAGCACCAAAATTTTAACAGCACGGGATGGGGCACAAGTGAGTACTGGCACAGCAGATGCAGGCAAGGGGGGAAATTTGACGATAAATGCTGATACTGTACAAGTGATTGGTACTGGTACTTCTGCCGAAGGTGGTCGTTTTCGCAGTGGTTTATTTACTGGTACTAAACAAAACTCAACTGGGGCGGCGGGAGATTTGAAGATTAATGCTCAACAGTTGTTGGTTAGGGATGAAGCGGGAGTATTCGTGAACAGTTTAGGACTCGGAAATGCAGGTAACTTATTCGTGAATGGTCGCTCTATCCGTTTGGACAATGGCATTCTCAGTGCTAACACGCGCAGTATTAATACTGCTCCTAATCAACCACAAGCAACTATTACTCTGCAAGTGAAAGATTTATTATCACTAGGTCGTGGCAGCAATATCACGACTGACGCCAAAGGAGAAAATGTCATTGGTGGCGATATTAAGATCAATACCAATATTCTTGCCACCTTTGAAAACAGCGACATCACAGCCAACTCTGATGACTTTCGTGGCGGTAATGTCAGAATCAATACTAAAGGTATCTTTGGCATTGAATTTCGGGATATACCTTCTCCAATCACAAGTGACATTACCGCGACTGGAGCAACTCGCGAGTTGAGCGGTAATGTGCAAATCACTAGACTTGATATTGACCCCACTCGCGGTTTAGTCGAACTCCCAATTAATCTAGTTGATGCTTCTAGGCAAATCTCCACCGCCTGCACGCCTGGAACTCGGCAATTCCAAAATACATTTGTGGTAACAGGACACGGCGGATTACCCATGAGTCCCACTGAACCATTACAAGATTCAAGTACTGTGTCTGCGTGGGTGAGATTAAGACCAAAATCACAAAACTTGGCAAACACAACGACTCAGACACAATCAACAGTAGTTTCAACTACTCCCATTGCTGCTACAATTCCAATTGTGGAAGCTTCTGGCTGGGTAATTGATCGCAAGGGAAACATAGAATTAGTAGCACAAGTTCCTCAACTCAACCCCCACAGCCCTTGGCAAACACCTGCTTCCTGTCCTGTATCTCAGGGAGGTGTGAAACATGACAAAATTTCAGCTAAAGCGAGTAATTAGATTTGCGGTAACTCCCGTACTCCTATTTACCCTTGCTGTTTTCCTGACTATTATCCCTAGCACATTCGCTAAACAAATCCAGACAAATTCACCAGACAGATTCCACATTCCAACTAATAAACCCGCAGCCACAACACCACAGCCACTTCTTGAGCAAGGAGAAGCACTTTATCAAGCTGGACGCTTTACTGAAGCAGTAAATGTTCTACAACAAGCTGTCCGTGCCTATCAACGAGAAGGCAATAACCTCGCACAAGCCGCAGCGCTAACTAACCTCTCTCTTGTATACCAGCAACTCGGCTCGTGGAAAGAAGTTTATGCAACTATTGACAGTAGCTTAAATTTGCTTGGTTGGGATGAGATAAATCAAAAGTTAAATGTCAACAATCCAAAATATGAATGGTTAGAAATTCTTGCACAAACTCTAAATATTCAGGGCGAATTGCAACTATCACAGGGACAAACTGATGCATCTGTGAAAACATCACAAGAAGCAGAGCAAATCTGGAAGAAATTAAGTGATAAGACCGGAATAACGCGCAGCCGGATTAACCAAGCACAAGCTCTACGAGTTGCTGGTTTTTACCGCCGTAGCAGGGATATATTACAGGAACTATCCGAACAATTAAAAGCTCAACCTGACTCACTTGCAAAAGTAACAGCTTTGCGATCGCTTGGCAATGTCTTACAACAATTAGGCGAACTAGAGAAATCCCAGGAAATTTTACAACAAAGCTTAGAAATCGCTCAACGTCTGCAACTGCCTCTAGAAATTAGTTTGACGGAATTTAGCCTCGGTAATACTACTAGATCGTTAAGTAATATTAAAGGTGCGATCGCTCATTATGAAAATGCTGCCAAAATTGCACCAAACCCTCTCACCAAGGTTCAAGCTCTGATTAATCAGCTGAGTTTGCTGGTAGAAAACGAACGCATCACTGAAGCAAAGTTATTAATACCCAGAATCCAAGCTCAAATGCCCAATCTGCCTACCAATCAAGCTGGTATTTATGCAAGGATCAATTTTGCTCAGACTTTGGCCACAATTGGTAACAAAAAAGATATTGCAGACATTCTAGCAACTAGCGTTAACCAAGCCAAAATAATCAGTGATGAACGTGCCCAATCCTACGCACTAGGGAGTTTGGGAGAAGTTTACGAGCAAAACCAACAATTGCAAGAAGCAAAGGATTTGACGCAGCAAGCGTTGTTTATGGCTCAAAAAATTGATGCCTCAGATATAGCTTATCGCCTTGAGTGGCAGTTAGGACGCTTACTCAAAGCACAGGGAAATATCCCAGCCGCCATATCTGCTTATGATACTGCTGTAACAACTCTTCAGTCTCTTCGCAGCGATTTAGTTGGGGTTAATCGAGATGTGCAGTTTAATTTCCGCGATCGCATAGAACCGATTTATCGACAGTCTGTAGAGTTGATTTTACAAGAAAAAGGACAAGGAAAACCCGATTTAGATAAAGCACGTCAGCGAATGGAAGCCTTGCAAGTTGCAGAACTCGACAATTTTTTCCGAGAAGCTTGCTTGAGCAACCAATTTGTGGTGCTGGATAATGTAGTAGACCGCGACAATCCGAATACTGCTATTTTCTACCCGATTATCCTAGATAACAATTTAGAAATTATTATCAAACTTCCCAATCAACCGTTGATGCATAAAACTTCTAAAGTCAACCGTCAGGAAGTAGAGCAAGCCATTACAAAAATGCGAGAGACGATAGTCCAACCTGATGCTCATCTGCAATTTCAAACAGTCTCTCAACAGCTTTATAACTGGTTAATTAAACCAATTGAAACAGACCTGAAAAATAGTAAAGTTAATACTCTAGTTTTTATCCCAGACGGATTATTGCGAAATATCCCGATGTCTGCACTGTATGATGGCAAAGAGTATTTAGTCAAAAACTATTCTGTAGCCGTTAGCCCAGGACTGCAACTATTTACTCCTAAACCCTTAGGACAGGAAAGATTAAACGCCTTGGCTGGAGGATTATCGGAACCACCGAAAAACGAAAATTTTGCACCGCTTCCCAACGTTAAAGTTGAACTGAAATTAATTCAAGAATCAGGCATATCAACAACTACATTATTAGATGAAAATTTTAGGAGTACGACTTTAGGAAAAACCATCAATGCTCAAGCTTTTAGAGTTGTTCACTTGGCAACTCACGGGCAATTTAGCTCTAAAGCAAAAGACACTTTTATATTAGCAGCTGATGGACGCATCAATGTGAGCGAATTAGACAGCTTGCTCAAAAGTAGAGAGCAAAAACGCACAGAACCAGTTGAATTACTTGTTTTGAGTGCTTGCGAAACAGCAGCAGGAGATAACCGAGCTGCCTTAGGATTAGCAGGAGTTGCCCTGCGTGCTGGTGCGCGGAGTACTTTAGCTTCTTTATGGCAAATTGGTGATAACTCTACAGCTTTGTTTATTGATGAATTTTACCGCCAGTTAATGACTGGTAAAACTACGGCAGAAGCTTTACGAGTTGCTCAATTAAAACTACTTGAAGCTCCCGAATACAACCGTCCGATGTACTGGGCACCCTATGTTTTAGTTGGTAATTGGTTGTAGAGATTTAGGATTATCGCTTGTGTTTTAGGGTTTAAAACCCCAGACGCTCGAACGCAAGAGCGTGCCGTAGGCAAGACTCGCTTTAAGCATTAGCGTAGCCCATTGCGAATTGCGAATTGTTTAATAACGGTTGGTTGAATTCACTAAAGGAGCCGTAGAAATATTACCTAAATTGACGGATTTCAATAAACTCTGCCAATCTTCTTTAATAGATGCATCGTTATAATTAGAAAAGCGTATTTGTGCCAGCATAGTTAAAGCATCAAACCAAATACCTTCTTTGGCATAGATTACAATTTTCTGCCGGGGATCGCCTGCTGCTGACAATTGCTGCATCACACGAGAATCTAAATTGATTCTTTGAATGTCTCCTTCTACGTACAAAGGAACACTTGTTGTTTCCTGCTTGCAGCGTACTTTTAAATACCAGCGATATGTTTTACCTACTTCTAAGGATGTCACATTCTCAGGGAGAGAAATACCAATGACACTTGGCTCTGGAGGTAGTGCGATCGCATCTTCATAAATATTCGTTCCCGCACTGTCCTGTAAGATAAATTCAGCACTTGAGTTAGCCAAATCCTGAGTATAGGGAACGTAAAACCAAAATGTAGGTTTTTCAGAGGTGGTTAGCCCCCCTACAATCCCGATAACTGATTTGTCTGTCTGTTTCTCAACCTTTTGTTCCTCCTGCAATGGTACTAAAGCAGTAAGTGCAGTTGGAACCGCAGGGCAATTATCTCGACTACCCATTCCTGCTCTACGCCCAGATATGGGACTTAACCGAGCAGGTGCTTTTGGCAAAACAAAAACTGGTCGAGAGGTACGTTGTTGAGATGAAGGTTGAGGTGAAGCAGGTGTCTTCACTGGTTGCACAGGCTGCTTAGTAGTTACTGGTTGTTTAGTTTGGGCTATTACTTGTGTTGAATATTGGGTGATGCTGCTCAAAATCAGAGCAGTTGTTAAGAGCCATTTCATTAACTTAACAAGGTACCGTTTTTGTTTGTGATTATCGTCATCATAAGGGTCAGTGTAGCATTCTTTTAACGCACGTCGGAAGGGCGACTCTTAGGCACGAGTTTAACCTAATCTTGGCGGAAATATTAGCTCCAATTATCAGCATTTGTTATACCTGAATACATAAATTTATCGTAACTGCCCAGGTAGGAAAGTCAGGGATATTCCCGTGAGGGAGGAAAGATGG
>NZ_JAYGHD010000304.1:13723-46034 GCF_034932245.1 Nostoc sp. UHCC 0251 | reverse complement strand
GATAAAAAACAAAGGCAATAGTGACTATGTTGCAATTTAAATGCCGATTAGCTTAGATGTCAAACAACTCAGGCTGATATTTAAAGTATTTAGCTAATTGTTGGATTGCTGCACCTCGCACATTTTCATGATCATCCTGGGTAGCGCGTTCTTTGAGGATGGATTTGGTGTCGGGGTCATCTTTGAAGTTCTGGGCTAGTTCTCGGACTGCTGCACCTCGCACAATTTCATGATCATCCTGGGTAGCGCGTTCTTTGAGCCAGGTTTTGGTATCGGGGTCATCTTTGAAGTTCTTCGCTAAGTCTTCGACTGCTGCACGTCGCACATACTGATGATCATCCTGATTAGCGCGTTCTTTGAGCCAGGTTTTGGTGTCGGGGTCATCTTTGAAGTTCCTCGCTAATTCTTGGACTACTCCACATTGCATAAACGAGTAATCGTCATCATTCTGGGTAGCGCATTCTTTGAGCCAGGTTTTAGTGTCGGGATCATCTTTGAAGTTCCTCGCTAATTCTCGTACTGCTGCACGTCGCACAATTTCATGATCATCCTGGGTAGCACGTTCTTTGAGCCAGGTTTTGGTGTCGGGGTCATCTTTGAAGTTCCTCGCTAATTCTCGGACTGCTTCAAGTCGCACAACTTCATGAGCATCCTGAGTAGCGCGTTCTTTGAGGAAGGTTTTGGTGTCGGGGTCATCTTTGAAGTTCCTCGCTAATTCTTGGACTGCTGCACCTCGCACATACTCATAATCATCCTGGTTAGCGCGTTCTTTGAGAATGGATTTGGTGCCGGGATCATCTTTGAAGTTCCTCGCTAATTGTTGGACTGCTGCACGTCGCACATCTTGATGCTCATCCTGGTTAGCACGTTTTTTGAGAATGGATTTGGTGTCGGGGTCATCTTTGAAGTGATTCGCTAATTCTTGGACTGCTGCACGTCGCACATCTTCGTGGTCATCTTGGGTAGCACGGTCTTTGAGCCAGGATTTGGTGTCGGGGTCATCTTTGAAGTGATTCGCTAATTCTTGGACTGCTGCACGTCGCACATCTTCGTGGTCATCTTGGGTAGCACGGTCTTTGAGCCAGGATTTGGTGTCGAGGTCATCTTTGAAGTGATTCGCTAATTCTTGGACTGCTGCACGTTGCACAACCCAGTTATCATCCTGGGTAGCGTGTTCTTTGAGGAAGGTTTTGGTGTCGAGAGATTCTTCCCAGGTCGTTGCAATTGCTCTGACTGCTTGAGTGCGAATTTCGTGAACTAGCTTAGTTTCTTCTCTATCTCTATATAGCTGGGGGTTGTAATAGTACCAGAGGTCATATTTAGTTAAGTCTTTGAGTTTGTCAAGTAATTTATTAGCCGTTGACGCGATCGCCGACCGATTTCTCACCTCTACAAGACACTTAGCCGCTAAAAAGAGATTAACAAACTTTTCCTCTTCGCCATCTTGCGCCATTAAATAATCAAGAATTTCCCCAACAAATCTTGGCTCAATCATTCCCGCAATTAGCAGCAAGACTTCATGCCAACTTTCATCTTGCCAGTGTTTACCAAAAACTTCATTCTTAAGTTCCTCAATATTCAGAGTTTGCGTTTCTTTAAACTGCCAGACAAACTCCCAAGCACAAAAATATTCTAAAAATGTCCGATGCACAAAAGCATAATAATCTGCACCCAGGAAACATAACATAAAGTTACGAGTCCGCAGTTGATTAATCATCACCCGCGCCGCTTCTCTGGGTTTATCAAATTCTATGGTTTTCAGATAATCAGTCAGAACTTTGACTAAATCATTTTCATTAATCAAATTACCTGCTAACCCTTTCTCACCAGTTTACATAAGATAAGCAACCTGACGCAGCATTGCTTGCTTATCTTTATAATCAATAGTCTTGGGGTCTAACCTCTTATCTTCTGTCAAAGCGCGTTCCACATCCCATTGATGCAGCAACACCCGCGATGCTTGATCGTAAAGTGTAGCTCTATCTCTTGGTAGCTCTTGATTACGATTAAGAATTGCCATCATCGTCAACAGCAGAGGATTTCCCGCCAATTCTGCAATAGATTTGGAAGCTTCAATTCCTCTTTGTAGCCGTTCCCGTTTTCTGATTTTATCTACTGCATCGGTAAAAGTTAACTCATGCCAACGGTAGATAAAATCCTGAATTTGTTCTGAGTCTAAATCTTGTAAGATAAAGTGGCGAAACTCAGCATTAAGCAATCGTTGCGGTTTATAGCCAATAATCCGAGAAGTGACGATTACCTGCACATCAGGATAGTCATTAGTAAAGCGATGAATATCAGTAATTACATCCTCTCGCTTACCAGGATCAAATACCTCATCCAAACCATCAAACATCACCAACGCATTACCAGCTTTTAATTGTTTATCTAATTCAAGCTGATTGAGATGATGAACAGCACCACTACATTGATGAAAAAATTCTAGAAAATTATTGCACTCTTTATCTTCCCGTCGCCGCATATAAGTGCGTAATTCAATTAGCAACGGAATTGGTAAAGATATAACATTATCCAGTGGAGACTCAGCCCAATTCAAAGCCAGAAATTGCAACAATGTAGACTTATCTGAACCAGGATCGCCCAAAATCACAATATATTTATAATCTTGCTTTTTATTGACAACATCTAAAACTGAACGGATCGGCTGTTCAAAATAAACCCGTTTGTGGCGTTCTAATTCTTCTAATTCAACTGCTTCTACTTGGTCGCTTTCTCGCAGCCGTCTAAGATGTTCTTTAGGCAATTCATGAACTTGTGCTAAAACTTGATGAGTTTCCCGGACATTTTGAGCAGTAAAAATCCGCCATAATTTAAGTTCGTTATAGGCATAGCCGCTAGTATCTAAGCTATCTAACTTGAGATTGCCATAGCGTTCGCGGATTCCTTCTTGATATTTAACTAAATTAAAATCTACAATAACACCAGCAATTTCTTTTGTATTTAATTCAATATCAGATAACTTTTGTAATTCAAGGATATGGTGTAATTCTTTTGAATCTAAAAGAAGCTCTTGGACTTGTGTTAAATACTGTTCTCTAATTGATTGCCAGTTAAACTTAGATGGCAGAGGTTTTAATTGCAGCCTGTTCCAACTATCTTCTAGGGTTTTAGCGTCTAGAGATTCACAATTAATATCAAAAGCCTGACCAAGAATTTCTGCAACTGACTTATCGCTGATAAATTTCTGGATGTCTTTGGTGTACTCTTTAATCTCAGCTTCAGGAAGTTTACAACGAACCTTTAACTGCTGCTGCATGAGTTGCAAAAATTCCTTTAACGCTTTACCAGCAGCAATTTCTATATCTTCCTTCTTAAGTTTCTGGAAAATCTTGCCAGGGATGCCTTTTAATAAATCTTTAGCCCAATCTTTAGCAGCATCCTTGGCTAAGTCTTCCAGAATGGGTTTAAAAATCAACCCGGCGGCCTGAGTTACACCCCACATAGCTAACCAGTCCAGCATAATACTCGCTTCTGTTGAGATTTTGATTACGAGTATATCCACTAGCTGGAGTAATGTTTCCAGATTTCAGGGTTATTGCGGAAATATTACAGGTATGTAAGAACCTCTCTCTAAATCTCTCTCCTAAAAGGAGAGAGACTTTGAATTTTCCCCCTTCCCGCGTCGGGAAGGGGGTTAGGGGGTTAGGTTTCGCGTTGGTTTTTCAAATCAATTGCTAACTACGATGTCTACGATGGGCTGCGCCTACGCAATTTTCCCCACAGCACCTTAATCGCTAGTTCTTGCAAGGGATATGTGCAATCAATCCCCACACGAATTTTACCCGCTTCAATCAATTATTTGAAAAAAACAAGTCCTGAGCATTGCCTTTTTGATCGTAAGTAAAACTGTTAAGACTCTCTGCACAATGATTTGAGGCTGGGTAGCGTGGTCATAATGCTGTTGGGTTTGATGACTATTTTAATTTGAAAGTGCGATCGCTCTACCTTTCTTTATAACTCCCGGTTCACCCATTTTTTGATGAATAAAAACAATAGGGGTACATAAAGTTATTTTAAGTATTTTAAAAAACTAGTACCCCTGAGTTACTTTTGTCCAAACTCTCGGTAAAATCTGCTAGTCAACAGTTACGTGTAACATAAATCACTACAATACTATAGGGACGTTGAAAATGGTTGCATTTACTTTAAACCCAAAACGAATGTTTGGAGGCATACTAACCGCATCGCTACTTAGTTTGATGTCCTTAGAGGTTCTTACCACCGCAGCGTTTGGTAAGCCACCAGCTGCGTCTGTTGAAACCAAGCTGAAAGTGCCTAGTAGTATGACCTATGCACCCTTTAATACTAACCGTTACTTGAAAGTGCCACCCAATTTCTCTATTTCTGTTTATGCTCGCATTGAAAAAGCTCGCTTTATGGCAGTTGCTCCTAACGGGGATCTTCTAGTATCACAGCCGAGTACGGGTAAAGTATTAATCGTCCGGCCAAATGGCAGCAAAGACCCAATTATTTCTGACTTCGTGACGGGCCTACGCAGACCACACGACATTGTGTTTCATAAAATTGACAACACCACATATATTTATATCTCTGAGACTCATCAAATTAATCGCTTCATCTACAAGTCTGGAGATAAAATCGCCAAAAATCGCCAAATCGTTGTAACTGGTTTACCAGACAGCAGCACATCGGAACTCAAAGGCTCTTATGGGCACGAACTGAAAAATATCGCCCTTGATGCCAATCACAAACTGTACGTATCGATCGCCTCTACATGCAATGCCTGCAAAGAAGATACTGTCAGTACCCCAAAGCGTGGTGCGATCTACCAATACAACGCTAATGGAACCAATCAGCGGCTTTTTGCCCAAGGTTTACGTAATGCCGAAGGGTTAGCATTCTTACCTGGTACAAAGGATCTTTGGGTAGTCGTTAATAATCGAGACAACATCGCCTATCCGTTCAACGATAGCAGTGGCAATTACGGTAAGATTATCCCCTCTTATGTAGACAACCACCCGCCAGAGGAGTTCACGCGAGTTAGAGATGGCGGTAACTACGGTTGGCCATTCTGCAACCCCAATCCTGACACGGCAACTGGCTTCAACAATATGCCCTTTGACCGCGACTATGAGTTCAATCGTAATGGAAGTGTTAATTGCAATGCAATGGACAGGATTAATAAGGGTATTCAAGCCCATTCGGCTCCCTTGGGACTAACATTCTTACAAAATACCAAGTTTCCCAGCCTGTACTCAAGTGGGGCAGTGGCGGGGCTGCATGGTTCATGGAATCGGCGGAAGAAAACGGGCTACAAAATAGCTTACTTTCCCTGGAACAGTACAACAAAAACTCTAGGGGAAGAGATGGATTTAGTTAACGGTTGGCTAGTTCCAGCAACGCAAGAAGTCTGGGGGCGACCTGTGGATATGGCAGTCGATCAGCAAGGTAATATGTTAATTTCGGATGACTACAGCGGCACCATCTACAAGCTCTCCTACAATCTCTCCTCCAATCTCCCCTCTACACGGTCAGGACAGGTTAAGGTCTACAGAAACGCTAATTTGACTGGAGTTTCCCAATCTTTTCCTACAAGTCCAGGAGTATACAAAGCTAACCAAGGTGACTTAAAGGTTGTAGGGAATGACGCTATTAGCTCATTAAGTGTACCGTCGGGTACAGTGGTACGTGTCTGCCAAAATGAAATTGGTGGTCGATGCCGTGAGTTTAGTGCTGGTAATTATAAATCTGTTGGAGCTGACTTAGATAACCTCATCTCGTTTATAGAGGTTAAGTAGCACCACTCACCGAATTTTAGATTTTAAATTTTGGATTTTGGTGAAGCAGCGCGGTCTTGGGGGTTTCCCCCATGAGCGACTGCTGAACCCGTTCGCGCAGCGTCTCCCCTTGGGAGAAGGGATTGATATATATAGTTTAAAATCCAAAGTTTAAAAGGTCTGAAAGCAAGCGAATTGAAACGCGAGAACAATTTTATTATTCAGAATCAAAAATTGAGTCACCTGTGTTGCTTTTGGCTTATTATCCTGCAATCAACTCGCAACCTTGATCGCAATTTTCCCCACAGCCCGCCCAGTTTCGCTATAACTATGAGCCGTCGCTAGTTCTTGTAAGGGATATGTGCGATCAATCACCACACGAATTTTACCCGCTTCAATCAATTCTTTCAGATAAACCAAGTCCTGAGTATTGGGTTTTTCCAGGATAAATTTCGCTTTTTGACCGGGAAGAAACGCTGTTAATACGCCCTCTAACAAGACTTCCGGGCTAGGTAACGTGGTGATATAAATTCCGTTGGGTTTGAGGACTCTTTTGGTTTGTGAGAGCGATCGCTTACCCACTGCATCAAAGATAATGTCATACTGCGCTGTATCTTGGGTAAAATCCTGTTGCGTATAATCAATCACGCGGTCTGCTCCCAAAGATTTCACCAAATCCAAGTTTTTGGTACTGCTAACTCCCGTCACCACTGCCCCTAAAGCCTTGGCAATTTGCACCGCAAAAGTCCCCACACCACCCGCAGCACCATTAATCAAGACAGTTTGCCCTGTTTGAATATTTCCCTCATTTCGCAGCGCTTGCAGAGCCGTGAGCGCTGCTAAGGGAACAGCCGCAGCTTCTTCATAGTTTAGATTCGTTGGTTTGAGAGCCACCAAATTTTCTGGGACGGCTGCAAATTCGGCATAACCTCCTCCCGGTAAGCAAGTACTGCCATAGATAGCATCTCCTGCTTTAAAACGCGTGACACTAGAGCCAACAGCTACCACATCTCCCGCCACATCAAACCCCAGAATCTTTGGGAAATTGCTGCCAGTAATCAAACTCAACATTCCTTGGCGAATTTTCCAATCAACGGGATTAACGCTACTAGCACGAACTTTCACAAGTAACTGCGTTGGCTCAATTTTCGGCTGCTCCACATCTTCGTACTGCAACACTTCAGCCGCGCCATACCGACGGATAACGACTGCTTTCATCCCATTCCTTCTCCTATTTCGTTATTAATTCAGTGTAGCGATTACACCTATGCAAGGAAGGCAATAGGCAACAGGCAAGAAGCCTATATTGCTACCGCCTGAAAAAAGGGACGGGCAAAATACCCATCCCAAAAAATTCACTTTTATTAAATTGATAGCAAAACTTTTATTGCAGAGGTTGCATATTTACGGGATGATTTAGCAACTTCCAAAACTCCCCCTCTGCTTCCCCTGCCTCCCCTGCGTCCCCTGCTTGCCCCAATTCATCCCACTGTTCTGCAACGCCTTATTGCACTCGGGTAGGGAAAGCACCAGGTCGCACAGCTATATTAATATTCTGCCCATTGCGACGTAATTCCATACGTAAATCGCCCCCGACTTGGCTATTTTCTACTGCCTTTTGGACACTGCTGGCATCTGTGACTGCTTGTCCGCCAAGCTTTTGGATTACATCACCAGCACGTATTCCTGCTTTAGCGGCTGGTGAATTTGGGACAACTTTTACAACTAATACACCTTTATCTTCATCCACATTCAAACCGCTATTGGGATCTGAGTTGATATTTTGTTTTAGTTGAGGCGTTAACCCCATCATTTGAATTCCCAGATAAGGATGTTCTACTTTGCCTGTAGCTATAAGTTGATTGGAAATGCGTTGTACTGTCTTGATAGGAATAGCAAAGCCTAATCCTTGTGCCCCTTGGATTATAGCTGTATTCATGGCAATTACCTCGCCACGAGAATTTAGCAGGGGGCCACCGGAGTTACCAGGATTAATCGCTGCATCAGTTTGAATATACTCTACTCGCTTATCGGCAGCACCGATTAAATTGCTACTGCGTCCAGTAGCACTGATGATTCCGGTAGTTACTGTATTATCTAGTCCAAGGGGGTTGCCGATCGCGATCGCCCATTCTCCCGCTTGCAGTTGATCTGAGTTACCCAAGGCTACTGAAGGTAAATTCTGTGCCTGAACCTTGATAACAGCGACATCCGTTAATTCATCTTTTCCTAACACCTTACCTTCCAAGGTGCGTCCATCTTTGAGCGTCACTGTCACTGTATCAGCACCATCTACCACATGGGCATTAGTGAGAATTCTACCATCGGCACTGATGATAAAACCTGAACCAGTACCCCGTTCTACCCTTTCTCTTGATTGTGGCAGTTGGGAGCCAAAGAAGCGGCGAAAAAACGGATCGTTAAATTCATCTGGTATCCGGCTTCTTACCGTTCGGGAAGAGTTAATCCGCACTACTGCTGGCCCGACGTTTTGCACCACCCGTGTTACAAAGTTAGGATCTGTAGCAGCTGGTAATGGAGGAGCAGCATTTACTCGGCTAACTGCCAAATTAGATGCACTCTCAGACACCTGCCGAGAGTTTCCAGCAATATAGCCGCCTGCCAATGTCATACCTGATCCCAACAGCACCAGCGATAGAGAGGCGGCAGCCTTTTTCCAGGGTGCTCGATTATGGTATTTGGCATCAGCAGTGTTATGTAAAATGCTATTTGATGGGTGTTCTCTGTCGCTAGATTCGTTTTGCATTGCTGTCTGGAATGGATATTTAGATATATTACTAATGTAGATATAATTTATGACAGTTTTGTTGCAAAGATATTGCGTTTTTGTGAAAGCTTTGGTATTTTACTGAACCGTATTGGAATATAGTCATTCGTAGAGACGCACAGCTTTGTGCTGCGTGTTCTGTACCATGCCTGAAGGAATAAAAATGGCACAGGGGAAAATTTTACTTCAACCTGGCACTTTATGGACAAGTGTTAAAGAACGGACTGAATATGCTTTGCAATGCGGGGCGTTATTATCGATACCGACAGAATTTGAATTTGTCGAACAGGATGGCGTGCGCTTCTTGGTGCGGATTTTGTCTAACCTGAATCGCAAAAAAGCAGCTAAAGAAAAACAATCTGCTACCTCTAGTCAAGAGTTTAATCCTTTTTTGCCCTACGAAGAGGATTTATTTGTGGCGGATATTTCCGATACTCATGTATGTATTTTGAATAAATTCAATGTTGTTGATTATCACCTGCTAATCATCACCCGTGCCTTCGAGGAACAGGAAAGTTTGCTGACTCTGGAAGATTTTGCAGCTATGTGGGCATGTTTGGCTGATTTTGATGGTTTAGCATTTTACAACAGTGGCAAAACCGCAGGTGCTAGTCAGCGACACAAGCACTTGCAATTAGTACCACTTCCACTTGCACCTTCGGGGCCACAGATACCTATTGAATCTCTGCTAACAGCAGCACAACTTCAGGAATTGATACCTTCTAGTGCGTCTGCTACACCAACGCTAGGCTTTGCCAACACAATACCAAAACTTCCTTTTGTACACGCTTTTGCTCCACTAAATCCCCATTCGGTGCAGTCACCGTTCAAAGCGGCCCAAGCAACACTGGAAGTTTATCGGACATTGCTACATACTGTGGGTTTGGACGCAAGGCAATCTGGTGCTTACAATCTGCTAGCGACACGAGAATGGATGTTGATCGTACCGCGATCGCAGGAGCATTTCCAGTCTATCTCTGTGAATTCATTAGGATTCGCTGGGGCTTTGCTAGTGCGGAATGCAGCAGAAATGGAGATTCTCAAAGCCCAAGGCCCGATGACCATCCTCAAGAATGTTGCTGTATCCTAATTAGACATCTCCGAAAATAGAATGTAGAGACGTAGCAGTGCTACGTCTCTACAAGGGTTCTGGGTAACGCATATTTAATTTCTATGTCTATTAGACATCTCCGAAAATGAATGTAGAGCCGTTGCAATGCAACGTCTCTACAAGGGTTTCAGGTAACGCATAATTCATTTCTGGAGATGTCTATTCAATTGGTGCGATATCAAACCTTTAGTTAAACTCTGAACGCAGAGATAAAATAGTTTTTTAGGCAGGAAATAACGGTAAGAATAATAACTCAGTACTTATAACCAGCACTGGGTCAATATCTCGCTACCACTAACAGCACATAGCACATCTGAATGCGGTTATGATCAAAGAGGCTAAGAAAATAACTTTTTAGTCAAAATCCTTGTTGGATTGTAAGCTACTTTTTTAAATCACTTTTCTAATGGAAATTACTGAACTCTTTGAACTTTCAATTAGACGATCGCGATCGCACCCTAGCGATCATTATCTAGCATTCGCTCACCTTAAACAAGTGCTTTCTAACACCGACATCGAGTCTCTAACCGTCAAAATGAGTTTGACAAACCACTAGATAGAGGTATGGATATTGAAACCTATGAGCAAATATGGGATTCAATCGTTAGCCCTTTGCGGTTTGAAAAACGGGAAAGTTTTGCTGATGATTTATGTGCGCTAACCCTTTATGTCCATTCAGCTTGAATCTATTAAATCTAAAATGCTACCTCCACAAGCTGAAAAAAAGATGCGCTGCTGGATTCGCAGTCGCCACTTGATTTGTTCGGGCAACTTTTTTATATTCGAGACATTAGAATATACGACCATTGAAAGATTCTCTCAATGTGTCGCTTCTTTAGGAGGAACAGTAATATGCGTTGAACCGATTAATAAAATTTGGATGGGCGATCATCGCCAAGTCATTTTATATCAGGCAAAAGCTAGTTTACATACGCCTCATCATACTTTGAAACAATACTGGATAAAATCCGGTAGTGCATACACTAAATTTGATGAGCGTGCTTGAGAGTTACTATCCTGCGGAAATCTTTCTGGCAGGCGTCTACACTCCGATTCAAAATTAGGTTTTGAATTTTAAATACTCCCCAAGGGGATTGACGGCTAATTGTTAATGTCTAATTGCTAATTTTTTTATAATGATTAGCTGTTAGTTATTACCAGTTAGCCGTCTAAGTTTGTTAGAGAATATAACTAAAGATCTCTCCATAAGTTGATAAATTAATCGTGGCTATAAACGACAAACGCTTTAGCAAAAGTTAAAAATGTAGCGTAGTTTGCCCCGTAGGCATCGCCTGCAATAATTCTAGAAAGTGCATTGACGCTGACTCGGCTTGTCACCAGACATCACTTACCTTTTTAGTACTCAAGCATTTGCGCCCAAGATAGAAGAGTCATAGTGGCGTAGCAAATCTTCTGGATCGTTGTAAATTGCGATCGCTCCCGACAGTTGTTCATCGCTAAAGCCACCGCAACGCAAAGCAATCACACCTACCCCTGCTTTGCCGGCAGACTCAATGTAATGCCCTGATGCGTGGTTCTTTCCAATCGTTATTGTTACCGATGAGTAACTTACGTTGAGCGATCGCTTCTATCAGTTTAGAGATATTCGGGCGATCGCCCCACATCATACCGAATTCTAAGGCGATCGCTTCTAGCTCGGCTTTATCACGTTCTGATATCGACAGTGTAATAGATTGACCTTTTCGACTCATTAAAAGTGTCCGTATACTTTGTACATATTTTCTCTTGTCAACTTCTATTTTGCGTGCCAATATAGTTTTTAACAACCAGTTACGGACACTATTTAAGTGTATGTCCGAAAATTACAAAATTACTCTCAAGCCTGTTTACTCGCAAACCTTCTCAACACCTGACGGAGTGAAGTTACCTAAAGATTGGTTACTTTCTTGGCATCAAGCTGCAACTTTAGAAGCGTTGCGCGATCCAAATATTGATGTCGTGTTCAACACTGCGATGACTGGCGATGGTAAAAGTCTCGCGGCTTACCTAGAAGTTCTTCAGGGCGAATTTTCTGCGATCGGACTTTATCCAACTAACGAACTCGCCCGCGATCAAGAAACGCAGATTAGAGGATATGTAGAAAAATTCCAGCCAGAAAATCAGCCGCGTGTAGTGCGACTAAGTGGGGCTGATTTAGAGATTTATGCAGAAAATGAAGGATTGAAAAAAGGGGCTGCGATCGCAACTCTGACTAACCAGAGAGAGGCATTATTAACCAACCCTGATATTTTTCACTACTTACATCGAGGCGCTTATATAATTCGTGGCGATAGCCCAGATAAGTTATGGGGCAGAATTGATAAAGATTTTGACTTGTTTATTTTTGATGAATTTCACGTTTTCGCAGCTCCCCAAATTGCTAGCGTGATTAACACAATGTTGTTAATTCGCTGTACAAATCGCCGTAAGAAATTTCTGTTTCTCTCAGCCACACCAGATACAAACTTAATTGGTCGATTAGAAAAAGCAGGATTTCGTTGTAAAGAAATTGATCCTCTAAAACAAAATAAATATCAGTTTCCCGATACACCAGAGCAAGGGCAGCAACTGCAAACACAAGGCTGGCGGCAGGTAGCACGGATAATTACGCTGAATTTTATTCCTTTGGAACCATCGTTTAAAGCTTCGGAAACCTGGCTAAAAGAAAATAGTGATTTGATTTTGGCTCAGTTTCAGCAGTATCCAGGAAGTAAAGGCGCAATCATTCTTAACTCAATTGCAGCAGTCAAACGTCTAACTCAATTTTTTCGGGAAATATTACAGCCTTACGGATTGAAAGTTGGAGAAAATACAGGGCTATCGGGAAAAGGAGAAAAGGAGCGAAGTCTTTCTGCTGACTTGGTTATTGGTACTAGCACAATTGATGTAGGGGTTGATTTCAAAATCAATTTTCTAATTTTTGAATCATCCGATGCAGGTAACTTTATCCAACGTTTAGGACGCTTAGGAAGACATGATGAATATGAGAAAGATGGACAGATAGTTAAGTTTGAAAATTTTACAGCTTTTTCTCTAGTTCCTAACTTTTTGGTAGAGCGATTGTTTAAGGGTGATACTCCACCGTTAGAAGTGAATAGTATTTGCGATCGCCCCTCTTTTCACAATACAATTACCGAGAATTATCGCCAAATCAACGATTTTCGTGGTTATTATCGTCGTTGGGGGGCTGTGCAATCATTTTGGTTGTTTTATCAGTTGAGCGATCGCACAATTAAACAACAGTATGCACAAAGCCGAGACAAGTTTCAAGAAGCCTGTGAACAATTATTTGAAACAAGTCTGAAGTCTGCGGCTGGACGTGTTTCGGGATGGGCGAAAGATTGGCAAGCACTTTCTGGTAAATCAGGAAATCCTATTGCTGAGGATGCTGCTAGTTTTCGAGGTTCAAGTCCTTTGCAATGTGGTTTATACGACTTAACAGAAGAAAACGAGGCAAATAGGTTTAAAACCTACGATTTACCGGGTATTTTGGGCAATTTAGAAATTGAGATGTGGACGGAAGCGGCATTTATACGGACACTCAAAGAAACCGCAGAACGTACCGGACAACCCATTGCCAAAGGTAGATTTGCTCATTGTCTGGCATTTATGAAGTTGCGTTCCTACCGAGAGGAACGGCTGAACTGGAAGTTTACCTATTCTGGAAACTTGCAGCCAATTGCTGACGCTTGGAAAGTTCAGGTTTTGACTGGTGTAGAAATTTGGCAACCTGACAACTATTGGGTAGGAGAAATTAACAAACGCTTAAAAAAGGAAGGTTTGGTTTGTTACGTGATTCGCCGTCCTCTTGCTGAAGTGCGGATGCGGCTAAGGCTACCGATGAATTTTCAGATTTATGGCATCAGCGATCAGTATAGCTTTCATGATGCTACTGCGCCCTATGCGATCGCATTTGGTCACTCTGCACTGCTGTTGGATACGCTTGCTTACACGTTTAAAAGCAAAGGAGATGAGATATGGGTTGTTTAAGGTTTCAATCCCTAATAGGGATTTTAGTTGATTTATGACAAGAGCTTACGGTTTTAAGCACAGACTTATTCGTTTCAATCCCTAATAGGGATTTCAAAGGATTATTTTTTGTGCGCGTAAAGCTCCATGTATACAAGGATTTCATAAAAGGTTGAATAAGTCAAAGTTTATCATTTGTTGAATAAGTCTGTACTTATTTAAATGCTTGACAAGAGCTATCGCATTATGTAGCGTCAGATTATACAAATTACTGGAGTCCTTGCAAAACAAGCATTTGGGCTGAAGTATTCGTATGACACAGTTTTTAAAGGAGGTGATAATAATGCTTGTCAAATTGACAAACCTTGAGCGACTAATTTCAGTTCTCAAAGATGGTAGGTGGCATTTAGGCGACGAACTAGCCGCTAAGGTTAGTTGGCGATTTGGACACACGGTATTTGAAGCTCGCAAGAAAGGCTACTTAATTGAAAAGCGGAAAGTTGCTCATAACCAATTTCAATATCGGTTATTGGCAGCATAACTGATGCGATAGCTTATCTGGGGATTTCTCTAGCTAAATTAGAGAATCCCCATCTAAGAGGGAAGCTCATTAGCAGCTTGCGGTATTAAGGTCAGGCGTAGGTAGTCTCTATCCCCAACAGATTGAAAGCTGATGGTTGAGCGAGTCACTGGTAACACCAAATCTTAAAGCAATAAGTTTTAAGAAAGCTTCCCTCTTTCTTAGCATCACAGGAAATAGTTAATAAACTTAAACATTTTGAAGTTGAACTATGAACGAACAAAAACTTTTGGAAAGAATTACAGTCAACCCCAAAATTTTTGGTGGTAAACCAATTATTCGAGGTCGTTGCCTTGCGGTTGAACATATTTTTGGGATGTTGGCGGGGGGAGATACTATCGAAAACTTGCTAGAAAGTTATCCCTGGTTAGAACGGGAAGATGTACAAGCCTGTTTGGTCTACTATGCGCGTCGGCTAGTTGGTGATGAATAAGTTGAACCTTTTCCGCTATGAGTAACCCAGTTTCAGACAATTACAGACATCTACTAATGGAAATAAAACAGTGTATTCGTTCAGCCCAGTACGAAGCACTAAAAGCAGTTAATCGGGAAATGATTAACCTCTACTGGGACATTGGACAGATAATTGTTACTCAACAGCAGGGCGCTACTTGGGGAAAATCCGTAGTAGAACAGTTAGCAAAAGACTTACAAGCAGAGTTTCCAGGAATTAGCGGATTTTCTGCTGCTAACCTCTGGCGGATGAGGCTTTTTTATGAATCATACGTCAACAATGAAAAACTCGCACCAATGGTGCGAGAAATTGGATGGAGTCACAATCTGGTCATTGTAGAGAAGTGCAAAGATGACCTAGAACGGGAATTTTATATCAGAATGACTCGTAAATTTGGCTGGACAAAGAATGTTTTGATTCACCAAATTGAAAATCAAACCTATGAAAAGACTCTGTTGAATCAGACTAACTTTGATAAAACTGTTCCAGCAGAAATCCGTAACCAATTAAAACTAGCTGTCAAAGATGAATATACTTTTGATTTCTTGGAGCTAGCAGATGAACACAGTGAACGCCAGCTAGAACAGGCAATTTTAACAAGAGTTGAACCATTCTTGCAAGAAATGGGTGGGATATTTGCTTTTATCGGTAGTCAATATCGGCTAGAAATTGATGAAGAGGAATATTTCATAGATATTTTATTATATCATCGCCGCTTAAAGTGTTTGGTAGCGATAGAACTGAAAATTGGTAACTTTTTACCTGAATATGTAGGCAAGATGCAGTTTTATTTAGCTGTTTTAGATGACACGGTAAAGTTACCTGATGAAAATCCTTCTATTGGAATTATTCTTTGCAAGTCTAAGCAGAGAACGATTGTTGAATATGCGTTGAGGGAATCTAATAAACCAATTGGTGTAGGAACTTATCAAGTGGTTTCAACATTGCCTCAAGAATTAAAAAATCAGCTTCCGGCTCCAGAGCAAGTTGCCAAGTTGCTAGAAGGCGTGGAGTAAAAAAATGGAGTTTGAAAATGTCTAATGATGATTGGTTATCAGGTGATTTTGGTTTTGATGGTGATTCTTCAGACCGCACTATTGAAACTGAAGGCGAGTTACTAACACTCAAGCTATTGCGTGAAGCTATTCAATCTCAAAATCCAGATGATAAGGTAATGGCAGATTTTGGTGAATATGTTTTACCAAATCTGTTACGGATAGCAATTGGTGTAACGGCGAAAGGCGGTAAGTTTTTTGATGAAATTGACCAACAGCGAGAAGCTGAAGGAAAAACTAAAGTTAGACGAGATAATGCTGCTGACCAATCGTTGAATACTCACTTACTCAATGGATTATTCCCAGCAAATTTAATTGAGAAACGTTTAGAAAAACTCAATACCACAGTGCAGCGAGTCGTGAAAGAGCGAGAGCGTAGATTAGTAATTGCTGGATTTATTTTACATGATTTTGAAAAGTTCCCTGATGTCCCTGAAAACTGCCGCAAGTTGCCGTTAGCAGAACATCGTAAAATTATTGATAAAAAAGTTCACCAGTTAGGACTAGATAACTTTATAAATCCAGAAAATCCTGAAGGTTATCAAGAGTATCTAGATGATTTGTTGTGCATGGCTTATAATGCTCAACGTCGCTGGGATACTAACTGGAATTTTTCTGAATTTGGGTTGAATCCTCTTCTCAAAGACCGTACCCTTCGCAGTCTGTCTGATTTAACTTGTTTGGCTGATTCTCTCGCCTCAATTGTTAAACATCCCCAGGACGCAGAGAACTCTAGGCTGCAAGAAGTTATACATAATTTGAGTGATGGACAACTGAAATTTACATATCACAGCATTGCTGAAAACCGGGGTGTATTAACTAATGTAGTTAATAATGCCTTAATGGAAGCACACACTAGTCTCAATACTGAGGATCAAACCTACTATGAAATACTGCTTTACCTACCCACAGGAGTAATTTATTTAGCTAGAAAAGATGCTCCAAAAATTAGTCGAGAAGGATTAGGTGATCGCGTTATTGATACTATAAAACAACTCTGCGCTAATCAACTTCAACTCCGAAAAGTTGGATTCAGTCGGGGAAATATCGGGATGAAATATGCTGACTACTACAATCTCTTCCTCGACATCAAAGGCTTAATGCAGTTTACCGTTGATGCAGTACCGAGTAAAGTAAAAACCAGCAAGGCAGCAGATAAGGCTACTAATTTGGCTCAATTCCAGCGTAAAGGTGTTTTAGCTAAGAATATCAAAATCGATTTTGCAGAAGATATTCGTATAGATCATTTGGCAGAATTAGGAGCTTTAATAACTGGAAAATTTTGGAAAGAGTATCTTGATAGAGTTAAAGCCCTAATTAAAAACAACAAAGAACTTCCTTCAATTCCAACTATTAATCTTACAGAGATAGCTATTGATTTTCTTAATTTATCTGAGTATAAATCTGAAGTTATTGCACTTCAGCAACTTAAAGATACTGGAGGCATAGCGTATGACTGGTATTATATTGCAACGCAATACCTTAAACGTAATCCAGGACAAGAAGACGTTCGTGAAATTTGTCAAAGTCTGGTTAATCGATGGATAGAAGTCATTGAACCAATCATTAATCAGTACAAACTACCTGATGAATGGAAAGATTTAAGGGATTGGTGCGATCGCGTGATTATGCTTCCGACTGAAACGCGACAAAAATCAGCTACCGACCAAGCCGAAATCTTTTTTAAGGAGTTGGCAAACTACAACGCCGCGAAAAAACCAGGGCGAGGGAAACAATTAATCTGCTCAATTTCTCATTCTGCTTACACGGTTACTGAGCAAATGGAATCAGCAGTTTTATTTACGCCACAAGTTTATACCAATAAGCAAATGTTAAGAGGTGCTAACGCTAAACGTAATATTTCCAGTATTGCAGGTATGGAGATAATGCTGAGGCAAATTTTGATGAATCAAACTCAAGCTGTAGGTAAGAAATTTGAAGATGGTAAATATCGCTATCTCTATTTTTATCCTACTTATTACTTTACTCCAGAGACTAACAAGTTTTTGCAGAAAGCTTACAACGGTATTGCTCAAACTCGCTTTGATACCAGCGTTCGCAATCATTTTATCAGTAAGGATTTACAAGCGAATTTGGGGCGCGATCGCTACCAAAGTGTAGATAGTTTCTTAATTGATGAAAACCTCCAGCGTGACAAGGATCGCACCTTTAAGCTTTCCTATCCTGAAGACCAGCCTTTAACATTTTACTTCATGGCACTCCCGCCAGGAAGAGACAGCACCGATACAGAATCTTGGGTAATGCCAACTTGGTTAGCGTTTGCTTTCCCGATGATTTTAGATGTTAAAACTGTGGTTTCAGAGTCACCGATTCCACCTTTTAATGACGGGGCTGAATTTGAGGAAAGCGTTTTCCTTGATAGTGCGCCTCATGCTTTCCGGGCTTTAGTAAGGCGCGATCGCTTCCGTCTTGACTATATCCTCGAAGGCTGGAATGAAAACGGCATCCAATACCCAGCACCTTTAAATGTACTTACCGCCGCTTACGCCATTCATTTAGATGTGAATGCTAGGCAAGGTAAGTCTGGTTACGATGCCAACTGGGGGAGATTTACAGAACTGGCTAAAGATTTTGAAACCAGTCCACTATACGTCTTTTCTTATCTCAATCGCTGGGTACGTAACCAGGGATCAGAAACAGCAAGAATTGAAAAAATCCGGCTTTATGCTTATCATTTTTATCCTTGTTTTGACCCTTATGTGAAATATGACACTAATATGGAGCAATTAATTGTGGGAGAAGCATCAAGCCTGAATCATCCTAAGAAATTAACAGATTTGTACCGCAGATTTTACCGAGCTAATAAGCGCTATAATCCTAAGTCTAATGCTGTGTTGAAACCAGTTGATATTGCGGCTGAAACTATACTAAAAGCTGAGTCAAGTGTGTTTCAGGGAGAAACATTAGTTGTAGCTGTTGCAGCAGAAGTTTTTAAACTCATGGATCGTGTTCATTCGTCTACTGCTGAAGGACGATGGATCATGAGCAAACGAGAAGAAGAACGGCAAGCTGTTCTAGATTTTGCCAAGTATTTTGTAGTAGAGGTATTTGATAACGCATTTGCTGGCGATCGCGCTCGTTTGGCAGGTCGTCAACTCAACTTAATTCGAGATACCTGTGAATTTCTTTATCGTCTTGAAGATGACAAAGAAAATGCAGAAAAAAATGAAAATATTCCTGTAATAGATGATGTTAATGAACCGGAATAAATTCTTCTTCTAGAAGTAAACAAGTAGTAAACAATTTTTTGGAGAAAATCAAAATCATGGCAATTTTAAAAACTGTTGAATCTAAATTCTTTCAAACTGAGATTCCTTACAAACCAATGGGTAAATATGTTCATTTCTTGACTATTCGCATTACTGAATCTTATCCTCTATTTCAAACAGATGCAGAACTGAATAAAGCACGGGTAAGAGCAGGAGTTAAAGACAAAACCACAATTAGCCGTTTGTCAATGTTCAAGCGCAAACAGTCTACTCCAGAGCGTTTAGTTGGTCGGGAATTGCTGCGTAATTATGGCTTAATGACGGCTGAAGAATGCGAATACAACGTAAATTTCGCAATGGATAATCCTGATTGCATCATTTACGGATTTGCTATTGGTGACTCTGGTTCTGAAAAATCGAAAGTTGTAGTAGACACGGCATTTTCAATTACAGCTTTTGATGAATCACACGAAACATTCACCCTCAACGCTCCTTATGAAAATGGTACGATGGCTTCCAAGGGTGAAAATGGTTCTAAACCTGGTGAAGTTACCAGTCGAATTAATCAGCAAGACCATATTAGACCGCAAGTTTTCTTTCCTAGTATTGTCACCTTGAAAGACCCCACTGAAGCTAGCTTCCTTTACGTTTTTAATAATATTCTGCGAACTCGTCACTATGGAGCGCAAACCACCCGTACAGGTCGTGTCAGAAATGAGTTAATTGGTGTTGTATTTGCGGATGGAGAAATCACCAGTAACCTGCGTTGGACTCAGGCAATATATGACCAAATGAAATCTAATAATACTATAAATCCTCCCGATCCACTAGATGAAGATGATGTAATTACTGCTGCTAAAAATGCTATTGAGGCGTTAATGGCTGATGAGTTTATTGTTCACACAGATTTCATTGGTGATGCTTTTGTATCCCTAATTAACGAAGTTAAAACTTTAACAGGAAGTGAGAAAGGAATTCAAGCAATTTTACAAAAAGCTGATGCAGAAGCTAAAGATTATGCCAAGAAGCATATCAGCAAGAAGAAAACGGCTGCGAAAGCGGGGAAAGAGTAATGGTGTTTATTTATCGCTGTCAAATAGAACTACATGACAGCCTCTATTACGCAACTCGTGAAATCGGACGATTGTATGAAACAGAAGCCCTAATCCATAATTACGCTCTTTGTTATGCACTGGGTTTAGTTGATAGCAAAATCTACTCTACTACCGTTGCTGAAGAACATTCTTACCGTTATTTTTGCCCTGAACAAGTGCCAAAATATGAGGAGCATTTGACGCCACTGAATCAACAGGGAATTTACGTAACTCCGGCGCGATCGCTCAATCATTCTTCCATCCTCAACACCTGGAAGTATGCTAACAACAACTACCACGTTGAAATGGAGAAAACACAGAAAAATATCCCCAGTTTTGGGAGAGCAAAGGAAATAGCCGCAGAAAGTAGATTTGAGTTTTTTGTTATTTCCCAAAAAGAACTCAAATTACCAAAGTGGATTCGTTTGGGTAAATGGATGAGCAAGGCTGAAGTGACGGTAGAACAATTACCGAAACCTAAAATTGCTGAAGGTATATTCACTTGTACACATCCATTAAATCCTTTAGATGTCATGTTCACTAATCAAGTGATTAGCTATGATGTTGTGAATATGCCTCCAGTTAGCTTAATTCAGAATGTCCAAATTCAAGGTCAATTCTATCAATTTGATGGCATTCAAAACTTAAAAATCCCAGTTCGGATAGAATATCGTTTTCGGAGTTAATTACTTTCCAAAGCCTTTACTACGGGTTTTATTTTTTCGAGGCTCTATCGTCATTAACTCGGCTTTAAAACCTCTGGAATCTTGCAACATTAACTTACGTATTCGCTGGCGTTGGTAAGTCTGCACTTCAGCAGCTAGAGGATGATCAGGATCAATCTTTAGGTGAGTAATCGAAGAAACATATTTTTCTTCACTTTCGGGATTATTTGGCTCTTTTAGTCCGCACATAATCCCGCCTTCATCTCCTGAATAGCCAACGAAATCAACTTCAAATTCTCTGTCTGGATCGGCGTTTACTCCTTTTTGCTTTAATGTCTTCAAAAACTCCTTCCCTGCTCGTGCTTTAATGGGTAAGTTCTCTTTAAGTTTTTCAGTTAGTGCCTTTGCTGCATTGTAATCATCAATTCTCATTGGTCTTTCTCCTTATGTAGTTTTTCTCACTTAAAAGAATACTACTATCATCACTCGACAGTCTTTAAAATTTTAGATACCACATTCAGCGATCGCTCCTCTATTCCCAGTGAAACACTATCAACAACAATCCAACGCCTTCCCCAGCGATTACCTAAACAACTTGTGGGGAGAAATCCAAGCTTGTCCTTACTTTGCTATCAACAACCTCAACCGCGATTTTGTCGCCACTAAAGGATTTTCTGTAGTATTTCAGCGTTCTGGATTACCAAAAGTAGAACAGCAGTTTCCCTACTTCAAGCCTTATCTAGATTTAGCTCTCCAGCCCAATTGTAATGCTTTTTACCTCAATCCTTTACAACTCAAAGAAGGCTCCCGCGTCGATCCGCATATCGATCGCTCTTTACGTTCCTACTCCAAAACCATTGAACCGCCTGCGGTTGTCAGTGTTCTCTATGTGCGAGTACCTGCGGATATGGAAGGGGGAGAACTGGTATTGCGATCGCACAAACGCCAACTTGGGCAAATTAAGCCCCAATTCAATACTTTAGTTTATTTTCAAGGTGATTTAACCCATTCGGTTAACGCAGTCAAAACCCCAGGAAATCGTCTAAGTCTCGTTTGTGAACAGTATAGTTTGAGTGAAACTGAACTCCAGGAAATCCCTGAGTTTACTGTAGAGTCAAGAATCACTCAGTCTACAACCAAAAAAAGAAAGTATGCCTCATAGTTTAGTGTTGAATTTGCTACCTCAATCGCCCATTCCACCACAGTATCTTACAGGTAGACATCTCCACGCCCTATTTCTCACCCTCGTTAGTTCTGTAGATAGCACATTGGGCGATCGCTTGCACGATTCCACCGCAGATAAAGCTTTCACTCTCTCCCCTTTACAAATTAGTAATACAAACTCTCCTCTTTTAAAAGGTAGTAAAGGGGGATCTAAATTGCAATATTCACATCAACAACCCATTTCCGCCGGAACACCTTGTTGGTGGCGCATCTCTTTATTAGATGACACTCTATTTGGCAAACTTACCCAACTTTGGCTAAATCTTAATCCCAATCGCCCTTGGCATCTTGGCCCGGCTGACTTGTATATTACCAGCATTCAAGGCACACCCCAATCTATTCAACCTTGGGCAAATGCCAGTACTTACGCTCAATTATACGAAGAAGCTAGCAATGTCTGCGACGGGCTACGCCTACGCAATTCTTCCATTAACCTTACCTTCTGCACACCCACCGCCTTCCGTCAAGGACAGTATGATACTACCCTTCCTACCAGAGAATCTGTCTTTAATTCCCTACTTTCGCGGTGGAATAAGTACAGTGGCATAGAATTTACTCAGATTGCGATCGAGTCAATATTTCCCTCATTTGTCAACATCCACACAGAAATATTAGCCGACTCTCGCAGCAAATTTATTGGCATTATTGGCGAAGTTACCTATAAGATTTTGGGAGAAATTGAACCAATCCAAATTAAGCAAATTAATGCTTTGGCTGACTTTGCTTTGTATGCAGGAATTGGTCGTAAAACAACAATGGGCATGGGAATGACGCGGCGGCTGTATTCTCCCTAATTTCAATAATCATTTAAAAACCACCTGAGTTATGAACCAAACTGAATATATTTCTATTGCGGCATTAAATCAATATGCCTATTGTCCGCATCGCTGTTGGCGGATATTTTGTGCAGGCGAATTTACCGATAATCAATATACAATTGAAGGTACAAGTTTACACGATCGCGTCCACACCACAAGCGATATACAGCGAGGAGAAACTTGGCAGATTCGAGCAATTTGGCTAAAGTCTGAGCAATACAAACTCATCGGCAAATCTGACTTAATTGAAGCTGAATCTGGTCAAGTTTATCCAGTGGAATACAAACGAGGACGCAAAGGCGAATGGGATAACGATGAGTTGCAAGTTTGTGCCCAAGCTTTATGTTTAGAAGAAATGACAGGACAAGCAGTTACTACTGGATATATCTATTATGCCCACTCCCATCAACGGCAATTAGTAGAGATTAATCAAGAGTTACGGCAAAGTGCGATCGCAACTATTCAATCTGTCACAAATCTCCTAGAAACAGGAGCAATGCCAAAACCAGTTTACAGCAAACGCTGCCAAGGATGCAGCCTTTATTCGCAATGTTTACCCAAAGCAACCGATAAAGTCAAAAGTTACCAAGAAATCAATTAAATCATACCCCAAAACCATCATGTAGAGACGCGATGAATCGCGTCTTGAAAAACCAATTATCTACACCAACAACCTTTGCCAACCCGTATTTAATTATACCCGACAAATCTATTCACTCAATCTCCAATTATTACTAGGAAGAATCAAAAATGGGAACACTTTACGTAACACAAACCGATGCTTTTATCGGCAAAGTTGACGAACGTCTCACCGTCAAAGCTGAACAAAAAACTATCATGGATATCCCTTTAATTAAACTAGAAGGAATTGTAGTACTAGGACGAGCTACTATTTCTCCCGCCCTCGTCAGTGAACTTTTAGAACGTCACATCTGTTTAACATTTCTCACACAAAACGGACGATACTTAGGGCGTTTAGAACCAGAAGCTACTAAAAATATCTTTGTTCGTAAAGCCCAATGGCAAGCTGTGGGAGAATCAGAACCAGCAATACATTTAGTCAGAGGATTTGTGCGGGGTAAATTGAAAAATTACCGCCATAGCTTACTTCGTACTCAGCGAGAACATCCTGATACTGACCTGAATAATAACATCACTCGATTGGAAAACGCGATCCCAATCGAAAAAACTAACAGTATTGATTCCCTCAGAGGCTTAGAAGGTGCTGGTAGTGCAGCCTATTTCGGTTGTTTTCAACAGCTAATCAAAACCTCAGAATTTCAGTTTGAAGCCAGACGCCGCCCACCAACCGATCCGGTTCATGCCCTACTGAGTTTTTGGTATTCATTGCTACGTCATGATGTGCAAAGTGCTTTAAATATTGTCGGTTTCGATCCCTATCTAGGATACTTACATGTCGAGCGTTATGGTAGACCTTCCCTAGCCTTAGACTTGATGGAAGAGTTTCGTCCTTTAATAGTGGATGCTGTAGTGTTGTCGCTGATTAACAAGCGATCGCTAACCCTAACTGACTTTACCACCGAACCGCTCAGTGGTGCTGTGTCTTTAACCAAAGAAGGACTGCATACATTCCTTCGCGCCTACCAACAAAAGAAACTATCGAATTTCAAACATCCAGTCATGGGAAACAAATGCACCTACCAAGAATCCTTTGAAATTCAGGCGAGGTTATTAAGTAAATATCTCATGAACGAAATCGATAAATATCCCCCTTTAATTCTCAAATAATTAGTCATTCTCCCCAGCTTACTAAAATGCGATTTCAGCCTTTAAACTTTTCTGGCACTCTTCCCAAACGAATTTTCTAATGCTATGATTGCCCTTGAATAGCGCAACCGCACCTTGAAAACTAAATACAGCTTACGTTTCAGACTCCTGCTATTGCAATTCATCAAAATCCCTATTAGGGATTGAAACTACATCTAATACATCTCTTTGTAGAGACGGCGATTTATCGCGTCTCTCTAACGTGTCAGTTTTTAGACTACATGAGGGCTTTCTGAGTTATCCCAAGCATATTGGGATAAAACTGGTGACTTGTGTGTACACCGTAGCCAATCCATCGGGGAGGGTTAGGGTGGGGTAAAACTGACGTGAAAAACCAGGTGAGCAATATTTGTGTATACACCGTAGCTCTTTCTCCCCCTACTCCCTGCTCCCTGCCCCCTTGCAGTCTTAATGATAAGTTTTTAACCGAACACGATATAAGCCCTGTTTCTAATTAGTTTTGCCATTACCTTGAAAATTTAACAACTGCTCATCATTGACCCAAATTGCTTGTTGAGGCACAGAAATAGAAATTCCGGCTTTGTCTAGGGCAACTTTCAGGCGGCGGCGAAACTCCCGTGCTACATCCCATTGTTTGAGGGGCTGTGTTTTAATCCAGACGCGAATAATCAAACCGCGATCGCCAAATTGATCTATTCCCAAAACTTGCGGTGTTTCCAAAATTTGACGCTCCCATTGCGGATCTTTATCCATCTCAAAGCCAATACTATTAATCAACTTCAAAGCCTTTTCAATATCGGCTTGGTAGGCGATCGGGATCGTTAAATCGGCTCGTGACCAACGACTAGAAAGATTGGCAACAACCTTAATTTCACTATTGGGAATCGTAATCAAGCGCCCTTCGGAATCCCGCAATTGGGTCATCCGCAGATTCAGATTTTCTACTAAGCCCCCTACTTCTCCTACATTAATCACATCGCCTAAAGCGTACTGGTCTTCTAAAATGATCAAGAAACCATTAATCGCATCTTTAATTAAGTTTTGCGAGGCCAGAGACACCGCAACACCAACTAAACTGGCACCCGCTAGCAAGGGAACAATATCTATCCCCAATGACACCAACGCTAACAAGAAGCCTACTCCTACGCAGATAGCAGTAGCGATGCTTTTAGTCACGCCCGAAAATGTGGAAACTCGCATTCTCATCCGTTCAGAACTTTCTGGAGTCAATAAAGCGCCACTACTAATCAGAGTGGTGGTGAAGCGGTCAATGAGGGCATAGATGAGACGGATTGCTACGTAAGTTCCCAGGAACACAACACCTAATCGCAAAGGAAATTGGACGGCATTGAGAATTATTACCTGAAATGGTCGTGTGTAGGGAAATAGACCCAAAATAAAGAAGCTTCCACCTCCCCAAATTCCTGCTTGACTTAGCTGGAATAATCGTCTCTTAACTTCTTGGAGATGTCGGTGTTGCTGTTGATTCAGTTGTGTTGCAATTGGTTGAGCTGCTGCTGGTGAAATTGGGGAGTTTAAGGGGCCTGTGTTGGGTTGAGAGGCAATGGAGCGTACTAATTCCTTTTTAGAACGCTGCTGCCAGCTATATACTCCCAAACTCATGAGCATCATCACCAATCCAATGCCCGCAGCAATTTTACCTTGGTCAATTAAAAATTGAGTTTGTCTTTCTTGCTTTGCTTGTTGCAAGTCTTCTTGTAACGATTCGGCGATTTGATTTGCTGATGTCGATATGTCTACCTGTCGCAGTCCAGCATCATCAGAAGTGATAGTCATCAGATATTGGCCGTTGACGTAAATTACGGGTAATCCGTTGACTTCACGAACTTCTACGTTGACTGCTGTTTTTGGTGGCGACTGAAAGTAATTTTGGGCAATTCTCTCCAACTTCTTTTGGATGTCTTCTGAACGCTCAGGGAAGTTGGCTCTTGATGCCGCTATTTGAAATAACCGACGACCATCTAAATAAATCCAGCCTGTAACAAGTCTATTGTTGGAATCATTACTCACACTGCTGGGAGATGGTAGCAGCTGCGGTAATGAAGGAATCTGGGCTGTGGCTTTTGGCACAGATACAACAGCTATAGCCATTGAACTAGCGATGCCTACGGCGGGCAAAGCCAACGCCAAAAATTTAAAGCGCACTATAAAACACCTCCTTGAGTAAAATTGACTTTTGATTACTTCTTATAACCATCCTCCACAATTCTTTTGAGTAAATGTACCTATCTAAAGTTGAAGTTTTCCCTTTATGATGATAAAACTTTGATGTTTTTTTGGGTATCTTCTATCTTTAGAGAGATGACAGTATATTTAGAATCAGCGACTAAAGCTTAAAAGAGCCTTACTCTTACCAAAGATAAGACAAAAAGAATAAAGTTGACATTATGCTGATCAAACGTCAAGCTAGTTTTTAGGACTATTGACTAATGATTTGCTTTCATACAAGCAAAAATCGCCAGTCATAGATAACCTAGTAGAGTGCGTAAATTTTACGTAGCTTTTTAATTTTTAGAGGTAACTTTTGATGACCGCAACTTCTCCCCGATTAAAGCACGAGGTTAAAGACCTCGGCCTAGCTGCCTTGGGTAGACAGCGCATTGAATGGGCTGGACGCGAAATGCCAGTTTTGCGGCAAATCCGCGATCGCTTTGCTATCGAAAAACCCTTCGCTGGTTTACGCCTTGTAGCTTGCGCCCACATTACAACAGAAACAGCACATTTGGCGATCGCTCTGAAAGCCGGTGGTGCAGACGCGCTTCTAATTGCTAGTAATCC
This sequence comes from Nostoc sp. UHCC 0251, assembly GCF_034932245.1. Lineage (NCBI taxonomy): Bacteria > Bacillati > Cyanobacteriota > Cyanophyceae > Nostocales > Nostocaceae > Nostoc > Nostoc sp. UHCC 0251. Next base: position 18,739 of record NZ_JAYGHD010000304.1, on the reverse strand, counting down.
CTTATCAACTCAAGATGACGTAGCCGCTAGCCTCGTCTTGGATCATGAAATTCCCGTCTTTGCTCAAAAAGGCGAAGATAACGAAACTTATAACCGCCACGTCCAAATAGCTTTAGATCATCGCCCCAACATTATTGTTGATGACGGTAGCGATGTGGTTGCAACTTTGGTACAACAACGCCAACACCAAATCGCTGATTTGATTGGTAGCACCGAAGAAACCACAACCGGTATTGTGCGGCTACGCGCCATGTTTAGAGAAGGCGTACTCACCTTCCCCGCAGTCAACGTCAACGACGCTGACACCAAACACTTCTTTGATAATCGCTATGGTACTGGGCAATCAACCCTAGATGGCATTATCCGCGCCACAAATATTTTGTTGGCTGGTAAAAACATTGTTGTCGTCGGTTATGGCTGGTGTGGTAAAGGTACAGCCCTCCGCGCCCGTGGGATGGGTGCTAATGTCATCGTCACCGAAATCGACCCCATTAAGGCAATTGAAGCCGTAATGGATGGCTTCCGCGTCCTGCCAATGGCTGAAGCTGCACCCCAAGGTGATATCTTTATCACTGTGACAGGTAACAAGCACGTCGTTCGCGGTGAACACTTCGATGTCATGAAAGACGGTGCGATCGTTTGTAACTCCGGTCACTTTGACTTGGAACTTGATTTGAAATACTTGGCTGCACAAGCTAAGGAAATCAAAGAAGTCCGTCCTTTCACCGAAGAGTATAAGTTGAAAAATGGTAAATCAGTTGTCGTTCTCGGACAAGGACGCTTGATTAACCTAGCTGCGGCTGAAGGACACCCCAGCGCAGTTATGGATATGAGTTTTGCCAACCAAGCTTTGGCTTGCGAATTCCTAGTGAAGAATAAAGGTAAGTTGCAACCTGGTTTGCACTCAATTCCTGTTGAAGTCGATCAAGAAATTGCTCGGTTGAAGTTGCAAGCTATTGGTATCACCATTGATAGCCTAACTCCCGATCAAATTGAGTACATCAATTCTTGGACAAGTGGAACTTGATACTTTGATTAGTTGATTTTTTGGGGGATAGGCGTTTTGCTTATCCCTTTTTTTGTGTTTCTCTCGCAGAGATGCAGAGGCGCAGAGAGAGCATATATATAATAGGATAGAGGGCAATTGTAGAGACGGCGATTTACCGCGTCTTGAAAACCCAAGCGTATTAAGATAGAGGGTGTTATTGTAAGTTTGTATGTCAGCAAAAGATTTTTTTCATAATGCTGTTAAGTTAGCTTTAGAGAAAGATGGTTGGTTAATTACTGATGATCCTCTAATATTTCTAGTAGATACTATAGAATTTCGTCTTGATTTAGGAGCAGAAAGACTTTTAGGAGCAGAAAAAGAAGGAGAAAAAATAGCAGTTGAAATAAAATCTTTTTTGGGAAAATCAGCGATTAGTGAATTTCATACAGCTTTAGGACAAACACTTAATTACCGTTCTATTTTAAGAAAAGAAGAACCTGATCGTATTTTATATTTAGCAATTAGTTATGAAATATATACAGCTTTTTTTCTGATACCTGTAATTCAAGAAATAATTGCTGAACATAAATTAAAATTATTGATATTTGAAAGTAGCAAACAGGAGATTATTTTATGGAAGGAATGAATTATCCTGAATTAGTACAGACAGTATTAGCAAGACATACAGAAAGTCATTTAGCCAAGGGAACGGAAATACAATTAATCTTTGATAATCAAAAAAATCACTATTTAGTAATTCATCTAGGTTGGGAAGGTGAAAAACGGACTTATGGTTCGGTGATTCATATAGATATTATCAATGGAAAAATCTGGATTCAGTGCGATTTTACAGAGGAAGGTGTAGCTAATGAATTAGTAGAATTGGGAGTACCAAAAACAGATATAGTTTTAGGTTTTAGATCGCCTCATGTGAGACAGTTTACTGGTTTTGCATCTGTTTAAGATTTTGCATATCATGTCTGTTTTTCATGTTCAAAAACAGGAGATAGTATTATGGAAAAATTAGATTATCGGGAATTAGTGAAAAGGATCATCTATAAATATGCAAATGAGCAACCCAAAGAAGATTTAGAAAATACCGAAATTGTCTTTGATACAGAACGCGATCGCTACTTATTATTATATGTGGGATGGAATGATGAGGAAAGAGTATATGGATGCCCAATTTATATTAGTATTAAGGATGATAAAATTTGGATTCAGCGCGATTTTACTGAAGAAGGAATAGCTAATCAATTAGTAGAATTAGGTGTGCCGGCAACAGATATTGTTTTAGGTTTTAGATCGCCTTATGTCCGGCAGTTTACTGGTTTTGCATCTGTTTAGATTAATTAACTTAACAAAAAACTTTATGTCTGATTTTAACGATTACATACGTATAACTTTAGAAAGAACAAACTTACCTGACGGGTTAATTGGTGATTTTGGACAGTTGATAGCTTGTGGAGAATCTTATGAGTATATTTTACAATCATTTAACAGAACATACTATCCTGTTTCAGAGGAAGACCTTGCTGTGGTGAAACGATTAGCCTGGCATTTTAACTATCCTCTATTTGAGCTTTTTGAGGCAGTAGGAATTGATTGTGATACTGCTTATAAGATTTGTGAGCTAAAATGTCAGGGCGGCAGTTTAAAGCTACTATGGCAATACTTTGATAAAACAGTTTTTACAGAAGATGCTATAAAAATATTAAATTATATGTTTAAGTAATTGGTAACAAAAATAGTATAATTTATACAACGAGTAATGGGTCAGTCTATCTATGTTTCAGTGTCAAATAGAACTTTTAATTAATGTTCTGCCTGAAAACTCAGAGGCAGATTATATAACCGTAGCCAAATATGATTTTGAACCTCCCGATTTACAAGTAGGTAAAGAAGTATGGGTTCATTGGGAAGTTTGGGATAAACTTTATTCTCTTAAATGCAAGGTTACAGGACGTAAGAATGTAATATGCTCGAAAGGCACTCATCCAGATTATAAAGACAAATATGTTTTTTTACTTAGAATATTTCTTGAAACAGAAGATAGGGAAGATAAATTACAAGAAATTAAAGAAAACTTAAAAAAACACAACCCACATTTAAAATAATGCAATCGTAATATTATCTCCATATCCAAAATAAATACTCCCTCACTTGTCTCACGCCCTCAAAATCACTATCCTGTAAAATAATTGTCAAACGATGACGCAAAGCGATCGCACACACCCTCAAAAACCACATAATTAGCCCCCTCCCCGCAAGCGAGGCTACGGTGTACACACAAGTATAGTCCGCAAAGGTTTCAACTCTTCTAGCCCCATAAATAGCCAAATTTTATGCAACTGGAAACTCCATTTATCCCGCTAATTTTAGGGCTAGGGCAACGAAACCAAGTTTCAGGTGGGATTTCAAGACTTGTGTGTACACGGTAGGCTTTTCGGGAGGTGGAATGGAGTCAGTGAGAGAGTTTGGCTTAGGGCTTTGATTTTGGGTCATTTGCGCGATTGGTGGTTAGCTAATATTTCATGTATTATTCTCAGCGATCGCACTCTTGCACCCCTGCCTAACAGTCAAAACTCTGCCATAATCAGACATGTCCGCACTTTCAGAATTAGATAACAGTTTTTGAGGGAATTTCACCTAAGCTGATTAAAAGGTTTACGCCGACTGGATATTTTAATAGAATAATCTCATCAAAAGATTCGCAGAAATATAAATGGACTGGATTACACTACTGCGATCGCTACAGTCTGATTTTATTAAAAGGTTAACATCTGGTTCTCTGCTTCATTGTGAAACAGAAGGTCAATATAGTGAATTAACTATAATCTCTGGAGAAAGGTTAAGAGCATTACGGGAATTTTGCTGGCTGATGGCTGAGAAATACAAGCGTGTTTTACCAGTCCGTGACGTTTTTATTAGCTATCTCAAAGGGAAGTTGGGTGAGGAAGTTGTCAAAGAACGTTTAGCTGATTCTATTACCGAAGTCGATTATGAAAAGCGATTCGGCGGTGATGGCAATATAGATTTTACCTTGACTTCTGATCCATCTATTGGTATAGAAGTTAAGTCTCGTCACGGTAGGATTGATAGAGTTAGATGGTCAATTAGTTCTGAAGAGGTTGAAAAAAATGCAGTTGTAGTTTGCATTTTGATTCAAGAAGATGTGAGTGAAGCACAATCTGAGTATCACCTTTTCTTAGCTGGCTTTCTCCCAACCCGAATGATTAAGTTGAAGACTGGTAAAATTTCATTTGGCATTGAACAATTACTATATGGTGGTGGTTTATGGTGCTATCTAGAACAATTACAGTCTTCTAGAAATCATTCTTCTAGGCAACAAGCATCAATTTACAAATATCTCCCAAAACAGGAAATTTCATTTAAGCCAACTAATAATCAGTTGAGCAAACCTTCCTTTAAAGCTGAATATACTGATGAAGATTTAAATATTTTTTATGTAAGATTGGGTGATGAATGTTTTGAGAAAGGAGAATATACCGAAGCAATCATTAACTATAATCAAGCTTTACAATTTAAGTTTAGCGATGTTGATTTATATTATAAACGAGGTTTAACTCACTATCAATTAGGAGATTATGAAGCTGCGATCGCAGATTATTCTCAGGCAATTCAGATGAATATTCATGATGCTAAGTCTTACAATAAACGAGGTTTAGCTCTGTCCCAACTGGGGCGATTAGAAGAAGCAATTAATGATTACACCCAGGCTATTAGAATTAACCCTAACGTTGCTGTAGCTTATAAAAACCGGGCTGAAGCTCGTTCTCACGTAGGAGATAACCAAGGAGCCATTGAAGATTATACCCAAGCTATTAAAATTAACCCCCATTATGCAGATGCTTACAAAAACCGTGGGATTGCTCGTTATTTATTAGACCCTCAACCGGGATTTCCCCAAGCAATTAAGATTAATCCTAAAGATGCCATAGCTTATAAAAAACGTGGTAATGCTCGTTCTGACTTAGGAGATTTTGAAGGAGCGATTGAAGATTATA
>NZ_JAYGHD010000304.1:0-13623 GCF_034932245.1 Nostoc sp. UHCC 0251 | reverse complement strand
CTTAGGAGATTTTGAAGGAGCGATTGAAGATTATACTCAGGCAATACAGATTAATTCAAATTATGCAGATGCTTATTACAATCGCGGCAATATTCGTTTAGAAATAGCAGATAAACAGGGAGCAATTGAAGATTTTCAAAAAGCAGCAGACATCTATCGCAAAGAAGGGAAGCTAGAAGCACTCAAAGATACACGAGAAAAAATACTAGATTTAGAAATAGAAGAATCATTAGATATTTTAAAATTCTAGAAAATCTATTTTTAGCTAACATTCATATCCCCGACTTCTTTGAGAAGTCGGGGAACTAACTTTTCAGTTGAATTGAGAAAAATTGGGTTGAGCGCTTATTTATAGCAAAAGCCTTGGTGATTAGGACATCAACAGATGATAAAACTTAGACACATAAAGGCTTTTCACCCAGTCCCCATTCCCCATTCCCTTGCTATACTTTACTTAGCTCACAATATGGTTCCGGTTTCTTTCAAATAAACCCGTGTAAATGGTTCATTTTCAGTTAGAGTATAATCTTCAATCAACCCTCTACGGCGGATAGAAATGTCGTTACCTTTTCTAATCACCACAGTAGAACCATCGAAGACATCCCGCAGTAGCATCATTTCAGTTTCGGTGGGATTATCCAAAACTACCATATTACTACTGCGGTAAAACATACCCTCTTCATCTAGGATGTCTCCCGCATACTCGGCAATCAGCAAATCAAGTTTTGGATGACGCAGCAAAGTTTGGACGTTGCTATTGTAATCTTTACTTAATACTTTTTTAGACCGATTTACAAAAACTGCATCACGACAAACAGCGCCTATTATCCAGTTGGGACGTTGCAAAAGAATATGGTCAATCGTTGCTTGCAATTCTTCAACTGAGATTTTATTAAAGGTAATAATTGGTATCCTGGAATCTGTACCCGACTCGAAAAAGGTTTCTAAAATATGAGAAGGTACATCAACACTTTCACCTTCAGAAGGTTTAAGATGCATTAAAACGCCTGGTGCAGCGTTGATTTCCAAAATGGCAAAGTTACTCGATTTCCAAGATTCTGAGAGACTTTTGGTCATCACATCAATACCAAGACAAGTCAACTGGAAATGTTGAGCAATATCTTGCGCCAAGATAATATTGTCATCATGAACCGTCTGCGTTGCATCGATGCTTATACCTCCGGCTGAAAGATTGGCAACTTTACGAAGGTAAACAGTGCGTCCCTTCTCAATCACGCTGTCTAATGATAGGCGCTGTTCCTCTAAGTAGAGTTCCATCGCTTCATCTATCTGAATTTTACTCATCGGCGAGGTTGGCGTATCTAAACGTGCAGGTTTCCGGTTCTCTAAACGGATTAATTCTACAAGCGTTAAATACCCATCACCAACAACCGATGCTGGACGGCGTTCTGTAGCGGCGACAAATCTGCCATTGACACACAACAAGCGAAAATCTGATCCAGAAATACTTTTCTCAACAATTATCCGAGTTAGCTGATCTTCGGGAATCGCTGCCACTGCCCTATTATAAGCAGCTACCAGTTCTTTTGAGTCCTGCACATCAGCCGTAACGCCAATTCCTTTGTGGCCTACCACTGGCTTAACTGCCACTGGGTAGCCAATTTGTCTTGCTGTGGCTAAGGCTTCCTTCTCAGAAAAGACAATATCGCCTTCAGGGACTGGAAAACCTAAGGTTTTTAGAAATGCCTTACAGTCATCTTTACGGGTAGTGAACTCCGAATCTAAATGGCTATCACAGTTAAATGTTGTTGCTACTCCTCGGACGTGTTTTTTGCCCAAGCCGTATTGCATTAATCCTTCTTCCCACAAATAAAAGGCGGGAATACCTTTTTCATAGGCTGTTCGCAATAGAGCGTAAACCGTGGGGCCACCATAGACAGAGGCGCGGAATCTATTTTGCAGTTTCACTAACTGCTCATCAAAGGTAAAGTCTTCGTCTTGGGTAATGGCTTCAAACCAATCCCAAACAAAATAAACTACCTCTCTAGTTGTGCGTTCATGTAGTGATTGGACGCTAATCCGCACGAAACCTGGATATGGCTTAACACTCCAACGGTTAAGGTACAAATCCATGTCAAGCTTTCCGACTTCGGACACAACTTGGGCAAAAAGATGAGCATAAGATTCGTAGCTTTGGTTGCCCAGATTTAGATAGCGATGTCTCTCGATAAGCCCCTTTGTGTCTACGCCAATTCTTGTAATATAATCTTCGATTGGCAAAGGCTCTCTAGACTCAACTAGAGCAAAATCAAATACTAGCGCCCCTGTATCTAAATAGGGGTTGGGCCCAACATAATGCTTGAAGTTGAAAATATCGAATACATCCGTTCTTCTAGCATTAATGCGGACTAAATCACTGCTTTTTTGTAGAACCATTGATTACGAACCTTTGGCTAAACACCCTGAAATTTATATGCTGAGTTATGGTTACTCAGACCTGTTGATTGTAGATTGATTCACATTAATTTTGGAGAGTGATGGCAAAGCCATTGATCTAATCAGAACCAAGATTAACCCTATTAACAAGCATTTTCAACTACCTCAAGGCATAATTAAGCTTTCCTTCCTCAGCAGAGAAAAAAGTACAGTCAGTTCATCCTCATGAATAATCAAAGATATAACCTTTGAAAGGTGCAACACTCATCCCAAAATTTGTATAAGTAAATATGCGGTATTGAAAAGACAGCAAAGTATGAATAGCACAGAAGCTGATCTAAGAGATGAAATTCGAGAACTTGCTGAGGAAGCTTTTCACCAAAAGCTAATCTCTGGGCATGGTGATGGCCCAGACCTGAATGAGTATCAAATTGTCTATCAAGGCAAACCCAGGCATCTCCCACTAGAACAAGCACGTTTTTTCTTAACTAACTTGCTTTACAGAAGTCGTATTCATTAGGGCTTACCAATAGATATTTAATTGCACCCAGCTAGATTTAATATCAATTATTAAATATAGGATTACTATTTGATTTTTGAACAAAGTTAAGTATGGTGCGTTAGGATGAAATCCGTAACGCACTGAATCCCTGGTAATAGTGCGTTACGCTGTCGCTAACGCACCCTACGTATCTTTATCAAAAATCAAACCGGATTCCTATGATTGCACGATAATTTTTTAATCGGCAATTAGCAAGATGTTAACAATGCCTCTAGAGATATTTTCTAGAGGCAGTTGTTTCTGTGGATTTTATTAAGTCAACGCAGTTAATTTTGAGAATAGTTATTTAGTTTTATGTAACTTTCTTGAAAAGCTCTTGTTCTGGTTGCAATGTCTAATGACAAGCCGCTTCTCTACGTTTCCTGCGGGATGCTACGCAAAGGCGTAGCTTGCTTCTCTGTAGAAGTATACGTCTACGCAGATAGGTTTTCACCCTATCTTCTATCAAGTGATCTACCAAAAGGATGATTTGATAGTTTTATTGTCATGATTTAGTGAAATTTATTAACTTACATCAGGAGGCATCATGGTAGAAAATAATCCCAAACGGCAGTTGGTAATTATTGGTGGGGCTGAAGACAAGGAAGGAGATTGCCAAATTCTGCGAGAGTTTGTGCGACGGGCTGGAGGTACGAAGGCGCACATTGTAATTATGACGGCGGCAACAGAATTACCAAGAGAAGTTGGAGAAAATTATATTAGAGTTTTTGAGCGACTGGGAGCCGATAATGTTCGCATTATTGATACAGAAACCCGTGAAGATGCATCCTCATCTACCGCATTGGAAGCAATTAATAAAGCAACTGGCGTATTTTTTACTGGAGGAGACCAAGCTCGCATCACCAATATCCTTAAGGATACCGAAATAGATACGGCGATTCATCAACGTTGCTCTGAAGGTATAGTTATCGCAGGCACAAGCGCAGGCGCTGCCGTGATGCCAGATGTAATGATTGTGGAAGGAGACTCAGAAACACATCCTCGGATTGAAACTGTTGAAATGGGCCCAGGTCTTGGTTTTCTACCAGGAGTGGTAATTGACCAGCATTTTTCCCAGCGTGGACGCTTGGGACGCTTAATTTCAGCTTTGATACTACAGCCTGCTGTTTTGGGATTTGGTATTGATGAGAATACCGCTATGGTAGTGACAGATACCCAAATTGAAGTTATTGGTGAAGGCGCTGTCACAATTGTTGATGAATCAGAGGCTACATATAATAATATGGACGAAATCTTGAAGGATGAGCCTTTGGCGATTTGCGGAGCGAAACTTCATATCTTGCCACATGGCTTCAAATTTGACTTGAAAACTCGCCAGCCTATCCTAAATAATGGCTCTGTGGCAAATATCTCTGTACCTGCTGGTTAAGTTAACACCTCACTTTGAGCAAGTGCGTTTAAATTAAGCCAATAACTAATACTTGTAGATTCGTGACATTTATCTCTTGAATATCCTCCTAAGTAATCTCAGAAATAGGGGACATAGCCCCCCATTTTCAAGAAGAAAGGGGGGATTAATTATTAATAAGCGATCGCAGTCTTAATCACGTAAGTTTTTAGTATAAATTAACACCTGCAATTTTTTATAACTGGTTAGTCAAATCTAAAATTCCCTTATTTGAACAAACCTTACTGTGCTGGGGCGATCTACCAAGTCTGGAATACAAAAATTCTGATAAATAGCTCATTAACCCCTGCTAAACCAACCTGATGAAAGATATCTTCTGGTTTTGGGAACACTAGATTTACTACCAGACTTAACAGGAAGGGGTTGATGTCTAAAAGCGAATGGAATAACAGATCGAAAAATACACTTCCCTTACAATTACCAATAACATACTTAAAATCAGTGAAGCGTAATACCATTACCCATGAATTTGACTCTGGTTCACACGCAGAAATACTACCTCCACAGGAAAATGACGACAATTTATCGGAAGCATCCAAGCTACTACGGCAAGGAATTCAACAGCAGCAAGCTGGTGAATTAATAGCAGCATTGAAGTCTTTACAACAATCCTTGGGTCTGTTTCAGGCAGTTGGAGATTTGCAAAAACAGGCACAGGCACTTTCTTTTTTAGGATTGGTAACTTATAGCGCTGGAGACTATAAAGGTGCTATCTCTTACTCCCAACAGTGTCTGTCTTTGCTCAATAACACCTCAGATTTAGCAGTACAAATGCAAGCACTTTCCCATTTAGGCAATGCTTACCGTCACCTGAATGATCATAAAAAAGCAATTGAGTTTCTAGAAAAATGTTTGAAAATAACGCAGCAACTACAAGACAAACGGAGTCAAGTGGCGGCACTGAATAATTTGGGATTGGTTTATAAAGTTTTGGGCAACTTTACACAGGCAATTGAATATCAGCAGCAAAGCCTAGAAATTGTACGGGAACTCAAAGACAATTGGGGCGAGGAACAGGTACTCAAGAATTTGGGTAATGCTTGGTATGCTTTGGACAATTACCCAAAAGCGATCGCTTATTATGAGCAGTGCGTAATACTAGCACGTTCCTTAAAAAATGTTCGCAGTGCTTCTCAGGTGCTAAAGAATTTGGGTAATGCTTGTTATGCTTTAGGTGATTATGCTAAAGCCATTAAATATTATGAAGACCGATTGCACTTAGCCAGAGAAATTAAAGACAAGCGTAGCGAGGAACAGTCTTTAGGTAGTTTAGGAGTTGCTTGTGAAGCTTTGGGTGACTATAACAAAGCAATTACATATTATGAAGAACGTTTGCTGTTAGCTAGAAATATCAAAGATCGTCGTAGTGAAGAACAAGCTCTTGCTAGTCTGAGAGTTGCTTGCTATGCCTTGGGTGATTATGCCAAAGCTATGCAATACCAACAAGAAACATCTCCTAATAGTTAAAAAGTAAAACACAGTAAAAATTTAAAATTAACTTATTCAAAAATTAAAATTACTCGCATAGCTCCATTCCCCCCATTGTAAGTAAGTTGGCGCAATAAATTCAAACTATATAAAGAAAAATGAACTAAGCTAAAACCCTGTTGCCTATTGCCTATTGCCTATTGCCTATTGCCTATTGCCTATTGCCTATTGCCTGTTGCCTATTGCCTATTGCCTTATCCCAACGACAATTATTTACGCCAAATTACTTATTTTGTTGCTGGAGATATTCAAGAACTTCTAATGTATCTACTTGAGGAAATTGTGCATAAAAATTACTCACACTCCAGAATGGTTCCGGTGTTTCCAAGACAATTATGCGATCGCCCCATTGTTCTAACCGGGGTAGTAACGTTTGTGGCGCTACTGGAGTACATAGCCAAACTGCTGCTGGAGAAAGCGTTTTGAGAGCAGTTGCCGCTACCGCTATTGTCATACCTGTAGCAATACCATCATCAACTAAGATGAGCGTAGCATCCTTTGCATTCACCTGCGGACAAGCAGGAATTAATTGAGCCTCAAGAGATTTAGCTAGGTTGATTGCTTTATTTAAAGCTACTTCCCGCCACCGCGCATCATGTTTAGAGCGAAATAGCTTTTGATCAGCCCAAAGAACATTTCCAAAAGTAGTGACTGCACCAATTGCTAACTCTGGGTTTTCTGGATGGCTAATCTTTTTCGCCACAACAATCGTCAACGGACAAGCCAAAAGACTTGCTATTGGTGCTGCTACCGGTACACCCCCTCTTGGCAAAGCATAAACAATTGGTACAGGCTTTACCCCAGAATCAATAGTTTGCTGAGTCAAAACATCATGAATCACTCGCGCCAATTCCTCACCCGCATGGGTGCGATCGGCAAAAAGTGGGGTATGTGACATGGTTTCCCCCAGCATCTTAGGACGGTACTGCTTTTATCATGACTGAATTTTGTCTCAAATTAACTGATACAATAAGATTTGTATAAATAATTAAGTATTCAGCAAAAGTCTATTTATCTTGATAAATCTCCAACCAGAGCAGTATTTAACTCAGATAAGACAGATGGTGCTGATGCCAAAATCCTAATTTTCATGAGCAGCGAAACCCAACTCAGCCTCTTCGACGACTCAACCCTTAACCAACGAGAACTGATTCCCACAGACGCTAAAATTGCGATCGCTCCGGGAACTTATTCTGACATGACGGAGTTGGCACAACATTGCAATAGCTGCCACCGTTGTGGATTAGGAGACACTCGGACTCATGCTGTTGTCGGACGTGGTAATCTCAAAGCACCAATTATGGTTATAGGGGAAGCGCCTGGCCAAAATGAAGACGAAACTGGTTTACCATTTGTAGGCAGATCAGGGCAGTTGCTGGAAAAAATTCTGGCATCCGTGAATCTGACTACTGAACAAGATGTATACATAGCCAATATCAATAAATGTCGCCCACCAGATAATAGAGTTCCTACACCTGTAGAAGTGGCGGCTTGTTTACCCTACTTACTAGAACAAATTCGCCTAGTTGACCCCAAAATAATCCTTTTAACAGGTGCAACTGCTGTCAAAGGCATCACAGGCGATAAGCGGGGGATTACAAAAATTCGCGGTCAGTGGTTAGAGTGGGAAGGGCGTTTATGTATGCCAATTTTTCATCCTTCCTACTTGCTGCGTAATCCTTCTAAAGAAAAAGGTGCGCCGAAATGGTTGATGTGGCAGGATATCCAGGCAGTGCGGGCCAAGTTAGACGAAATTCAAAGTAACAGCTAATAAACATCTAGTAACTCAATTTTAGATTTTAGATTATCCACTGTGAGAAAGTAAATTTCTGTAGATAGCGTGAGCGATAAGCTCAATTGGGGAACTCTAGGATAAGAATTTACTACTTTTTCTAGAGACAGCTATGACTAATGTACAACCTAATCTGCTAGAACTTGCTAAACAAGGCGATCCAAAAGCTATTGCTGCTTTGATGAATCGATCTCTCCAACCCAAAGGCATCACTGCCAAAGTTGCATTTAAAGATGGTTGTTTACACATCATGCTGGAATCTGCTCAAGTGACAGATCAACAAGCTTTAGTTGCATTTGTCCGCAAGGGAATTACAAATTTAGAAACTGCATTGATTGAGAGAGTTAAGATTTACGGTAAATGTTTAGGTGAAGAATTTCCAGTTTGGAATCAAGAACTTGAACTTGCTGGACAAGATGGACAAGATAAAATTTTTACATTTGACGAAAGTAATACAAAGAAAAAGCGGGAGCATCCACTTTTGGAAGAAACATCATTCTGATACTCCGAAAACCCTACTATATGGTTCATCTAAAAAAGTAGCTCCGCCGAAAGTGGATGCTCCCGAAAAAGCAGCTACAAACTGGTTTGGCACAAGATGTTCTAGAACAGTTCATGAATTTGAAAGCTAGAACATCTATTGGTATTAGTTATAATGACTTACCACCTGTCTTAGGAATAGCAAAATTAGCAGTTCAAAAATTTGAACGTTCTCCTGATAGTGAAGTTTGTCCTTATTTAACAGAATTAATCCAGAAAATTATGCTTTACTATGAGCTTTCACTGGAATGTATGGGTCACAAAGTTAAACGAGGAAGCCTACTGAATGGTATTTTTATCGGTCTTGGCTCGCTGACAGGAATAGCAGCAAATGAACCTATTGGAAAATTGATAGCTCGTGAATTTCCCAACGTACCTAAATCTATTATTCATGGTTTATATGAGTTTGATACAGTACTTTCTGCACTCTGGATAAGAGCCGGAGAGTTAACTTATGAATTGGATGAAATTTTGAACAAGCCAGTTGATTTAGAAACACTCAAGCTTAAAAAATTAGAAGTAGTTACTCAATCATCTACATCCTCTCCGACACCAGAATTTTCAATCCCAACGCAAAGAACAACAAACTCAGCTAGATTTGTAACTTCTCATGTTCCAAGCGCTGATAAAAAAATATCTGCCGGAATTTTGGCAATTTTACTGGGAACATTGGGTATTCATAAGTTTATCCTGGACTACACCAAAGAAGGCGTTATCATGCTTCTTATAACTCTGTTTACTGCTGGTTATGGTGCGTTCATCATAGCTATCATTAGCATTATTGAGGGAATTATTTACCTAACAAAGTCGGATCGAGAGTTCGTACAAACCTATGTCAGCAGTAAAAAGGGTTGGTTCTGAATGAAGAAAAATAGACTTCTTGCACGAATATTTTAAAATTGGTATAACCAGGGTATAACTAGAAGTATACTGACCAAAAGCAGCAGAGTTATGAAAACTGCAATTTCACTTCCAGATTCAATTTTTGAAGAGGCAGAAGCACTAGCTAGAGAGCTAGGGGTATCTCGTAGTGAACTTTACACAAAAGCTTTGAAAGCATATTTGCGGAAGTACAACCGGAATCAAATGTTGAACCAACTGAATACAGTTTATTCTGAAGAGTCCTCTGAACTAGATCCAGTATTGGCAAAGTTACAATTTATGTCCTTGTCCGGTGAGGATTGGTAGTGTATCGCGGAGAAATTTGGTGGGCAAATTTACCTGATCCACTTGGTTCAGAACCTGGGTATCGTCGCCCTATTTTGATTGTTCAAGATGATATTTTTACTCAAAGTCGTATCAGCACCCTAATTGTTGTAATCATTACCTCGAACACTCAGTTAGCACAGGCACCAGGCAATGTATTGTTACCGCATGAAGCTACAGGTTTACCCAGAGATTCTGTTGCTAATGTGTCTCAAATTTTTACTGTTGACAAAAGGTTTTTAGTAGAGCGCGTTGGCTCACTACCAGAACATCTACAAGAAGAAATAGACGAAGGACTGCGAACAATTTTGTACCTCTAAGTGAGGTATACAGCGCTTCTTGCTATTGTGCAATACAGTTTTCTTCTTGCCCCTCTCCTAGCACAGCATTCTGAGTAGACTCTAAAGAACTAATCCATAGATTCACCGTAAATCCTTCTCCCGTAACAGTGTATTAGCCCAAGCAGCATCTGCTTCTAGTAAAGCTGGTAATGCCTCTTTGCTATAATCTATTACCAAATCATAACTTGCGCGGTCATAAATCCCAGCTAATAAACTTTGCAAATCCACCAACGGTTCACTATCACCCGTTCGCAAAGGCAAGAGAAATGAAGGAATTATATCTTGCAAATCAAAGGCATATAAATCAGATTGGGGACGATTTTCTGCTCGACTAACCAAAATACGATAATCATTTTGCGTACCATCCCCAAAAACTAACATTGGTTCCCCGACACGCAATAAATCAATTTCTACCAAATGTGTTGAACTTCCTAACACTCGCTGTCGCTTAGTTTCGTATGCGTTGCGTCCTTCTCCTAGACGTTTATTTTTTGGTGAGAGAATTTCAATCACTGTCACTACTTCTTTTGTTCCTACCTTTCGCACTTCTAAATATCTCTCCTTTACTATCTCAGGGATAGGAACTGTAACCGTTTTAGGTTGAATGGCAGGTGTAGCTACAGCTATATTCAGTATTTTAGGATTTACTGCTGTCTGCGACTTTTGTACTATTACATCAGGAATGCCAACTAAGAGTTTATCATCGCCAGTAGTTTGATAAATTCGTTCTTCAATAGCGACAAAATATTTAGGACGTAGTTGAGGAGAGAGGTAATCTGCGATCGCTACTATTAGTCTCCCATGTACTCCTGGCCATAATTCAGGATTTTCTAAATAGGGGTTCATTCCTGGAAAAGGATAAGCCATAGCAAATATCTCAAAACCAAAATTTTAAAAGTAACTCTCATAGCCTCCTCTTCCCTTGCAAGAAGAGTTGGGGGTGGGGTTCTAAGAACAACTCGTAAGTGCAATACCACATTGATCTGCTTTTGTCAACTAACCCTTAATACCTTGAGATTCTACCTGCGCCCAATCTTCCTGACAGCCGTATTCGCAGCAATTGTTCTCACTTTTCGGCTTTCTTAACTGGTATGCTAATTTTACAAAATTTAGTCCTATGATTGCAGGTGGATACAACACAACGATATGGAAGTTATTTTTGACAAGATGCGCTTACTTTGGTGCTTCTACCGTGATTGTTACTTGTGCTTGACAAAGCGCAGAAAGTTTAGAGTTTCTTCTATAGGACTTAAATAAAACATCCCATGAATTGAGGGTTAGCAAACACACGTCAGTTGATAACCCGCAACTTGGATTACTTATCAGCCTTACCAGCCTTTTTGATACCTTGCCATCTCTCTCGCAGTCGCTTCAAGTTAGGAGTATGACCACCATAACGCCAACTAACATAGGCTTGGCTAATCTCATCTATAACCTCAGCAGTCGCTGGGGCATGATACTGGTACGATCCTTTGGCATACTCTAAAGGTGTTTGTGCTGGATGTTTACCTAAACCTTTTTGGGTTGTCCATTGCAGCATTTGTTGATATAGGCTCTCCATTGCTGGCAATTTCTTTAACCATCGGCGATTGCGCCACTCTCGCCACTGTCCCCAACCCAGCCAAGCGAAGAAAGCTGCTGTGGTTGTCACGATTAAAGCAGTTAATACACCAAACCAACCTTGAGAGAATAAAGCTAGAAACCAAGCGATCGCTCTAATCACCCACCTAAATATTGTCTCAAATACATTATTCAACAAACCTGTCACCGGAGAAGGTAGCCACCCAGCAACCCAGTGCCACAACTGACGCAACACACTAAAAGTCTGAGTATCCTCGATTGAAGGTGGTATCAGAGGATGATTGGGAATGGGGTCAAAGGCAAACCAGCCATATTTCGGAAAATATACTTCCGTCATCGCATAAGCGTCAGTATTACGGACAATATATAGCCCTGTAAATGGATTAAATTGTCCTGCACTAAACCCTGCTACCAACCGCGCTGGGATACCAATGGAACGTAGCATTACCGTGAGAACTGTTGAGAAATGGTCTGGATAACCGCCTTTATATTTGAATAAAAAAGCTTCTACTAAGTCATCTTTTTCTCCCAAATAAGGCAAATCTAAGGGATTTTGGGGAAAAGAGTAGTTTTGCTTCAGGTATTGAGCTAGGTAGAGAGCCTTTTCATAGGGTGAATCTAGGCTTTTAGAAGACTTTGCAACTCGTTCTTGATTGTAGTTAGCGAGAATTTCTTCGGTACGTTGTCGGACTTTTTCGGCAATTTCGGGAGGAATTTGCAGATAATGCTTTTTAATCTGTTTCGGATAATTAGTAGAAGCTTTACCTAACAAAGTGCGATCGCGGTATGGTACTTCAGAAATTACTGTGTAGGTGAGTCCTTCTGATAATTCCACAGGCGATCGCAATCCATCTTCTTTATCAACCGCGATCACTGGTGCCGGAAAGTAAATCTCTTTCGGATAAGCCATCGCCGGAATTAGGTTAGGCAAATCCGCTACCACTGTATAAGTTTGTACTATCTCTTGGGTTTTACCAGTAATCAGAGGTCGGTTCAAGAAAATTTGGTAAGACCAAGGCGATCGCTTGATGGTCGTAACATCTTCATTACGGGAAACTTCCCATCCTTTACCTGTATAACGGTCAAATCCTAGTACTCGCCAAAAACCCTCAACTTGCGATCGCACCCGCATCACAACTTTCGGTTTCATCTCGCCCCGCAGGTTTTGGTTAATTTGGCTATTAAAACCATAGTAAAAGTTATTATCTACTTTACCTGGTTGACCAGTTCGGTTTTGCTTCGTACCACCGCTACCACTGCCTTGATTATTACCATTACCTTGGCGGACATAACCGGGATTGATAATAGTACGTCCTGTGAAACTGCCTTTTACTTGAATAGCAGAACTTACAGGAAAATTTCGTAACTGATAGCCTGGGAATCTGGGTAAAACAGCAAAAATTGCCAGCCCTAGACCGACAATTAGCAAAAAAGTCAGAATTAAAAATTTAAAATTAAGAGTTGAGGAATTTTTCTTGTTGAATTTTTCCTTTTGAGTTTTTAATGGCTGCAAACCCAAGCGTGAGCGATAATCTAACACTAAAGTTGGCAGAGCGATCGCTAAAAATAACAGCAACACAGGTGCAAATGCTAAAGTCTGACTTAGCGTTGCCGCCACACCCAATAAAATCAGTCCTATAACAATCGAATAGCCCAAATTTTTGCGGCGAGGTGTATCAAAGCTGTGCAACACCTGGAGTTGAATTAATAGCTCCGCCAAACCCAACCGTGTATCATTCAACTCTCCTACTAACCGCCCAAAAAAAGCACCCAGTGCTACTAACATTCCTATAGCGATGCAAAATTTAACTGCAACATTGGCATCGCGGCGACTATAGTAACTCCAAATCGCACCCACTATACTCAGGGGTAACGCCCAAAAACTGAATGAAGTTTCGGCGGCGATATCCGTCGCTACAATTCCCAAAATAACCAACGCTAGCACCAGCACCCGCAAGGAAATTGAATCCTCTACTTCTATCAAAGGCGATCGCTGCGAATTTTGCCGCCAGAAATTACCTACAGGGACACGCCAAAACCGATTTATCCTGGATAAGTTGAGCATTTCGAGCCTAAGTATAGATGCCACAAAAACAATACTGAGGACGAAACTGTTCGCCCTACTTTAAAGTATTCCCCTTAGAAGAAGCTTTCTTATCCTGCTTTCATGCATCTATCAAGGTTTAGCGCGTATTTTTACAAGTTAGGGACTTTAAAAAAATAAGGCGTTGCTGAATCGAGGTATGAACTTGAATGTAGAGACGTAGCAGTGCTACGTCTCTACAAGGATTTTGGTATTATGCAAAAT
>NZ_JAYGHD010000303.1:0-46680 GCF_034932245.1 Nostoc sp. UHCC 0251 | reverse complement strand
GTAAACTGTGTCATTCGGGCTGTCATCCCCTCAATTTTTTGTTCTAAATCGGCGAGATTATGGATTGCTCCAGTTTCGTTGCTATTAGATTCACCGAAGTTCTGTGATTCCAGCTTATCCAGTCGTTCGCAAATAGCTAATATCGTTTGGGAAGTAGGGTTGGCGCTTCTACTGTTACTGTCCAACGCCAGTATTAATTCATCCAAAGAGTGAAGCAACTCGCTTGTTCGTCCTTGTCGGTGCAGCCGGGATAACTCCCTAACTGCTGGAATCAGGGGAGTGGGTACGCGGATCATCTCGCTGGGTTTGTTCTCGTCAGACATAGTGATATCGCAATTGATAGCAACAGCTATCGATATCAAGTAGATAGCAATGCTATCAACATATCAGGGATTGGTGATTCAAGCACAAAAGAGTTCGGGAATCGTCCGCCGTGTTTTGGGTCTTTCACCCTAGAAGGGATCTTGCTACTTTTGTGCAGGCTTTTGGAATTATTAACGAAGAGTGCGGGCAGTATATTCACTGCGCTGTCGTAGAATATAAAAGCTTCCTGAAACAGCACTTCCAGGAAGCTATATTTTTATGGTCGCGTAACCCTAAAGACCAGATGGATGTTACTAATATTGAGATTGGCTCTGTAGAAATTCTGCCTGCTACTCCCCAACCAAGTGTAATTAAAAACACTAATGCTCAAGTAACTCCAGAATTGGTAGAGGAGGTAATTCGGCAATATTATTACCGCACGCCTGCGGTGGGTAATGATGAGGAGTTAATTTTGGCTTGGGCTGGAAGCCAAAACCGCGAACAAACTAAACGAAAATACTACCGATTTGGTCAAAAATTGCTTGATTGGGTACGGAATCAAGGTATACCTGATTTAAGATTGCTACAGCAACCATTGTTACTAGAATTTATTGCTTCCTGGGGTGAGGTTTCCCCTTATACTAAAAGTAACCGAGTGCTGATATTGCGATCGCTCTGGAGTTATGGGAGTGGGGAGAGTATTGGCTATTTTTTGCGGAATATTGCAAGTAGTATAAATTACGACAATTTCAGTAATTTACCGAAGGCAGAGCGATATCTAGAAGATTTCGAGATGAAGAAGCTAGCTGATGCAGCCAAGCAGTTGGGGGGTAAGTATTGGCTAGTTTTTAGTTTGATTTTTTACAGTGGGATGCGGGTTGGTGAAGTGGGTCGCGTGACGGTTCCGGGTGATGAACCGGGCCAACCCAAGGAAGATTATCCGGGGTTATATTGGCATAATTTCCAGTGGTATCCCGACCCGACACCAGAGGATAGAAACCGGGGATACTATACGATTAAGTTCCGAGGCAAAGGTGGCAAGTACCGCGAGATTGGCTTAGACCATCAGACTTCGCTCGTTTTCAAAAAGTACCGGGGGATGGCTAGTGATAAGATGCCCGTGTTTGCGAATATGTCACCTGACCCAGCAAAAAAGGGGTTGCCGTTGAGCGATCGGGCAATAAAAAGGTTGATTCAGGATATCTCCGAGGTGGCAAAGGTGAAGTTTTCATGTCACTGGTTACGCCATTCTCACGCGACAAGAGCAGTCGAGCATAAAAATGTTTTTGAGGTGCAAAACCAGTTGGGGCACAGTAAAACCGATACAACAAAGGCTTATGTCCGCACGAAGAAAGACGCGGGCACGGGTACAGTGCTGCCGAGGTTTTGATTGGATAATTAAGTCATTACTTGTTCTAATTTAATAGAGGAGCAATGACAGTGGGCGAATGTCAGACTATCTGCAATGATTGTGCTTTCCATGCCTTAGTAGAAGGAGCGATAGAGTGCATTCACCCAGAAGAATTTGGGGTTAATTGTTCTACCGTCATTTTCTGTAATTCATTCCAAAGTGCAATTGTAATTGATAGTCCTTGTGTGACATACGGCAATAATGAAGAATAACGTCAAAGCGTCACCGATAGCGAACGCGAGTAGCGTCTGGTAGAGAAGCTAAACCGAGTCGTCGAGCGTCACAGCCCGCTTTTCACATCGCTTCAAAACCAAAAAACCCGGTCGTCGTGACTGGGCTTTGGATGGGGTTATATTCCCCAAGGGCTATTTATAGAAGTTATTTATAAGTCGCTTTTCTAATTAGGACTACACCGCCTAGATTGAAAGTTCCAGAAAATTAGAACTTTTTCTTAGAGGATGAAGGGCGATCGCTGCTTCTTGCTGAGTTGGGTAAGATGCGATCGCAACCAAGGAGATTTACGCCAGTCATCTCAGGGATTATTATTGCAAGTGTTTGGGATTTCTGGTAAATGCAACAAGTACCAACGGCGCTCTACGCAAGCTTTTATCCGCCGCGACCAACGCTGCTGCTGACCACGCGCAGGTGAGAACCTTAGACAGAATCAGCGATGGCAATGCGATCGCGTTTTAGGGTGCGATCGCCGTTCGGGTAAATATTGCGAAATATTAATTGATGTGCCAGTTGTCTTACAGGTGTAACAATAAAATATTCTATGATAGCGTTATAGGAATTGAGAATGTCGGAAGTAAAGCCTCCCCAAGAAGAAATTCTTACCAATATTAAGAGACTTACGCAAGCAACCGAGTCTTTTAATCAAAATATTTCCCGTTTGGATAATTCTATACAACGCATTTCCGATGATATAGCTAGTCTTAAAATTAGCTCTGATGCACTTACTAGGGATATGGTAAATATCCATGAAGTGAGCAAGAATGTCCTCCCACAGGTTCGTAATGAAGTTGATCGTATGACTTCATATAATCAAGGTTTGCATAAACTCTTCATTGAGCGTTTAGATGGAATTAAACAAGACCTTGATGGTTTAAGAGATCGGGACATTAAAAGCCTTGCAACGACAACTGAACTTTCTGAGGTTAATTCTAAAGTTGAAAGCTTACCAAAATTGCATGACTTTACGAATGAACATAGTCCTTTAGCAACGAAAGCCCAGCTATTGAAAATGCAAGAAGATACAGCTTGGTTAAAAGGGGCTATATCCACTCAGTTTATTGGTGTTATTGCTGCAATAGCTTTACTTATAGGTATGTGGATTAATCTTTCATCAACGTTATCAAAAGTTACCCAGGTTTCATCACCATCTCCACAACAGTCAACACAAACAGCACAACCAAAGGTTTCTCCATAAAAGGAAGACATGAATGGAATGGACAAGGCTGGTATTATCTAGCATGGAAACACCCTAATGGAGAACAGGCAACAGCAGGCTGTGAGCAATGCTTTGGTTCTCGTGAACAGTGGAAAGCCGTGTGGAAAAAGTAGTGCGACTCGTTAGGCTACGATCGCTGCTGCACTCAACTAACTATTTTCTTGGAGGATAAAGGCGATCGCAGTTAGCATAACTGGATCGCCTACATTAGTTATTTAACTGGTAAACAAGCCTCCTTTTTAACTTGAACATTAGGAGACGGTAACAGGTTGAAGTCTAAAGAACTTCCACAATTGGAAGACCCCACAACCCAAAGCGCACCTAGAGCAACTAGACCACCAACAATGATGATGGCAGTTGACTTATGATGAGACTGTTTTGGTGTAAACATACTTTTACCTTTGAAATAGTTTTGTTTGATGCTGGTTTGGTAGTTTCCGAGGCCGCCAGACCAGCTTTAACTGATGTAACAGGATGAAAAAGAGCGTTTAGTGAGCAAAGATAACCACCTCCTTCTAAAACTAAAATTCCCACCTCTGCTGTTATGGGGTTTTTGTTTTTTGAGTATCACCACCTCCTTTACTAACTTTGTCAACTTGGCTTAACTGTTATTCCCAGCAATAGAGTTCTCACAAAAATTTTTGTCAGGATTGAGTCCATAAAACAGGCGATCGCAGTTGTTTTTGGCTAAATCTCTTCCATCACCTCATAGGAGGGAAATGAACACTCAAGTATTCATGTACAAATAAAAGCTTGAGTAGCGTCATAACTAGTAGCTGTACGCTAACTAACTTCTCCTGTGATAGTAAAACTGTATGAATCATCAGGATTAGAGAAAATCACTACTTTTGTTAACTTGAACGTCTTGAAGGCATATTCCGCTTTCCAATAATCGACCATTTAAGCCATTGTCATTAAACTCATGCTGTGCCTGTGCTACACCGCGTAATATTTCTTGAGCCAAAGTATAGTTATTTGCGGGAACAGCGGCTGCCAAGGTTATCAGATTTACCTTGTCCAGGCAGGGAAAGGGATCAGTTTCTTAGAAGAAAAGGCGATCCAGTGCGATCGCCTTTTTGATGAGTTTTTTTGAGCGATGCCTACGGCGGCAAGCTACGCATCCATTGAGGTATCTGGCGGAATCCGCCAGATAAGACGATCGCCTGTTAGTGAAACAGCAACTTCATTAGAGAAGCGATCGCTATGACAGCCCCTAAGATGGGATGCCAAAACCTACATAGCTGTCGAAGCCTCCAAAGAAAACCTCTCCGGTGCTTTGACTTATCATTAAGTTGTAAGTTTCTAGTGTTTCTATTCATTGCAGTAACCTTTTGCTTTAGTTTTTGTTGAATTGCTGGCTTGGTGGCCTTGGAAACTGCCAAGCCAGCTTTAGTAACAGGTGTAATTAACACTCTGTTTACAATGTTTAAGTGTGGAATTTTTGCGGTTGAAGAAACTGGGCATCTTCTACCAAGAAGTAGTGTCACCACTACTCACCACACTTAGTAACTCTGTCAACTTGACAGATGTAGCTGTTATTCCCAGAGTTAAAAAATTAGAGTTCCCTGAGAGTCCATCCATAAACTCTCAAAAACATTACCCAACTCTTCTACATCCAAGTACGCATCTGAACAAAGGCGATCGCAACCATAGACTGGATCGCCTTTGCTTTTGAGTCTAGAAAAAGTGATCCTTTCAGGAAAAATGCACCAAAACCACAGGCTGGATCAGAGGGCAGTAGACAATCGCATACTACAACTGTATTATTGATATAAGTCCCAATTACAAATACTACAAACCTTCAATGATAAGCAGATTCTCCTCAACCATTAGCAGCGTGATACATTGCCGACCCAACAAGGGTTTAGGCAGAGTATTCGCGCTGTTTGCGTTTGAGGAAATGTATTGTTTTGTCGGCAGTAAATTGCAGCGTGAAAGTATTTTTGAAGCGATTACCGGATGGCTGAATCTAGATCAACTTATCCAAAGCGGGAGGTGCAAGTGTTTTCTAGCACCGATATAGGTCAAAAAGTATCAACTACGTGACCCCCGCACCTGATAACCAGAGGCGGGGGTTATTTTTTTAGGAGTGAATTAACTTATGGAAGCTCAACCACCTTTTGGGCAACCACACATATTACAAAATTCAGTTGTGGTTTTCTCCAAGAACTACTTACCACTAGCACGCATCAACATCAAACGAGCAATCGTGCTGTTAGTCACAGGTCAAGCAGAATCAGTGAATTTTGGTACTACAAAGCAGTGGGAAGTGCGATCGCCCAGCGTCGTACTACAAGTACCTGAACACATTCGCTTGACTGTTGGTAATCCGGAACGGCATTGGAAAGTCCCGCCTGTCAACCGTCGTGAGGTTTTGAGACGCGATAATCACGCCTGTCAATACTGTGGTAACACCAAGCATCTAACGCTTGACCATGTAATTCCCCGTTCAAAAGGTGGACAACATACCTGGGACAACGTTGTGACAGCTTGTGAGCGTTGTAACTCTACAAAGAGCGATCGCTTACCCCATGAAGCTGGAATGGTACTCAAAAGCAAGCCTAAAGCCCCAATTCACCCAGCAATTGCGTTTGCCGAACAGTTTTGGAACGCACAACGCCTGAGTGAGAACGAGTAATTACCTTCAAACCTAGTCAGAGAGGGCAATAAGCTCGATTACGTAACACTGCCCTCTCAGTTCTTTTAAAAAGTTTGTAGTATGCCCTTGACATTTTGTAATACGCTATGTAGTATAAATGTAGTGAAGCACTACAGCCTCTCAAAAAGGCATAGCGCAAACACTTCTGAACCTTGAAAATTAAATAATTGCCATCCAACGTGGGGGTGTAGCTTAGTCCGGTTTAAAGCAGTCGCCTGTCGAGCGAAAGATCGTGAGTTCAAATCTCATCATCCCCGTGTAGCCTTGTGGACAAATAGACAAGTCGCTTTGATTCTCAGTCAAGGAGAAGCGGGTGCAACTCCCGTCAAGGCTTCCAAATTGTCCAGGTCGCCAAGTGTTTAAGGCATCGGCTTGCAACACCGACAATCGTGGGTTGAAATCCCACCCTGGACTCCAAATATTGCAGTGTAGCTTAATAGCAAAGCTCCAAGCTCATAACTTGGTCGATGTGGGTTCAACTCCCACCACTGCGACCAAATGCACAGATGGTGTAACGGCAACACCACAGTCTCCAAAACTGTTGTTCTGGGTTCAAATCCTAGTCTGTGCGTTGCCGTGTCCTGACCGAAAAAGCTTACATACTCGCCTAATGGTAAGGCAACTGTCTCTAAAACAGTCTATGCAGGTTCAATTCCTGTGTGTGAATCAACAGCTTTTTTAACTTACACGGTATACATGGTGCAGAAGCGAAGTGGCCGAGCGGCACGTCTTTCAAGCGTGTAATTAGCGGGTTCAAGTCCCGTCTGCACTACCTTTTGGGTCGGCTCACCTATTGGTGTAGGTAACGGTCTGTAAAACCGCCGCGTTCAGTGTTGCTGGTTCAATTCCAGCCCGGCCCATTATGGAGAGATTGCTATTGGCAGGGCAAGCTGTTTGCTAAACAGTTGTGAGATTCATCATCTCACTGTGGGTTCAACTCCCTCTCTCTCCGCCTTATGAGAACGTGGTGTAACTGGATAACATCTCAGATTACGAAACTGAAGATTGAGAGTTCAAGTCTCTCCGTTCTCGCCTTATCCCCCGGTAGCTCAGTTGGTAGTAGCGCCTGTCTGAAGAACAGGAGGTCATCCGTTCAATCCGGATCTGGGGGACTGGCACATTGCCTCATAGCTCAATGGCAGAGCAAGCGGCTGTTAACCGCGAGGTTGCAAGTTCGACTCTTGCTGAGGCAGCCATTTATTGGGAAGTAGGCAAACAGGCAAAGCCGTCGCACTTTGAATGCGAAGTTTGAGGGTTCGATTCCTTCCTTCCCAGCCTATGTATACTCCTGTAGCCCAATTGGAAGAGGCGGTTGTTTCAAAAACAGTCTGTGTACGGGTTCAACTCCCGTCAGGAGTACCAATATCGGGATGTAATTCAGTGGTCTAGAAGCCTTGTTTTGGGGACAAGGAGCCGTAGGTTCAAATCCTACCATCCCGACCATTTGCCCTTGTGACGAAACTGGCAAACGTGCTGGTCTTAGAAACCAGATTTTGTGGGTTCAACTCCTGTCACCAGCTTCAATGCGATTGTGGTGTAATGGCAGCATTTGAGTCTTCCAAACTCTAGGTACGAGTACCCTGCGGGAAGCAAGCTACAAATCTCGTCGATCGCTTTCTTAGCCCTGTAACTCAGTTGGGAGAGTGCCTCTCTTACAAAGAGGAAGTAGCGGGTTCAAATCCGACCTGTATCCACTTTGGTATCTGAAGCCAAAGCGGTCGCGGCGCTGGTTTGTGGAACCAGTCATTAGGGAGTTCAAGTCTCCTCAGATACCCCTTGTTTATATGGAAGATGCTGCTCAAGGGAGGGCAACTAGTCTTGAAAACTAGAGCAGGGTAATACCTGGGGGTTCAATTCCTCCATCTTCCGCCTTCCACCTGAAGCCGAAAAGTGAGGCGCTGTGCTGATAACACAGATATAGGAGGGGCAGTACCTCCCAGATGGATTTTTCTTCAACATAAGGATTTTGAGAAGCAGTGCAAGCCATACATAGACGCGCAGTGACTTGCTTACCAACAAGCATCGCCACATTCAGCTTTTACTGGACTGCGTAGTTTACCGCCGTAGGCATCGCCTTTAAGTCACATAGTCAAAAACTCAAATATCTAAAAATTTAACTTTTCAAGTTTTTGAGTATCTGAAATTTCAGGTACGCAAATTTAGCCATTGCTCTAGCAAATCTTGAACAAGTTCGCTAAACTCCCGCTTTTCGCCATTCTGACTGGACTTTAACAGTTCAATTTTGACTGCTGTGTGAGTATTTCTTTTAATGTAAGCAGTTACCTGCTCATAGTCAGGGTCAGAGCGTTTGGCTTTGGGTCGTCCCCGTTTTGGCGGTTCGGTTTGCAATTGGGCAACTGGCTTGAGTTCTACCTTTTCAGGTTGTTGAACTTCTGGCAATTGAATTTCTGTTTCCTGGCTTTGATTTTCTGGCTCCGGTTCAGGTTCACGACCCTTTGCTGCATCCAAAATACCTTTGAATTTGCTCACTTCATCACCTCCTGACCGATGCTTTGATAATCTCGCCAAGCAATTTTGGCGCGTGGGTCAGAAATTTTGTTAACTGGTACACCAGCTAACGCGGCTTTTTGAAAGGCAACTGCATCACGGATACTACCCTTAAATAGAGGTAATCCAGCCTCAGTTAACATTGCCCTTGCTTCTTCTCCATCTCGCCGGGGTTTAGGTGGAACGCGAGTAATAAGGATGCGAAATTTATCAGCACCTAACGAATTGAGAGTAGTAACAGTCTGCATCAGGGCATCAAGTGATAAAGCATCCGGGGTAGTGGGAAGCACAAGTAAATCACATCCTTCCACAAGTGCTTCTAAATCTTCCTGTTCCGGTCTTGCTTGGGTGTCAATGATAATGTGCTGGTAATTCTTCGCATACTTTGCAGCTTGCCGCTCATCAATCACTTTGAAGGGCAGAGCGCCACGTTTTGACCAACCGCTAGCAGAACGGTTGGGGTCGCCATCAATCAGTAATGTTTCCCCTTTGGTTTGTAAGTAAGCTGCTAGGTGGACGGCTGTTGTAGTTTTGCCCACCCCTCCTTTGAACGAAGCGACTGTGATAATCATGATACCTCCAGGCAGTAAACTTTTAAACTGCTGAAAACTTGAAATTTTAAAAATCTGAAATTTTAAGTACGCAAAAACTTAAAATTTCGATTTTATTAATTACTGTACCTGAGTTTGGTGGTTGATTGTCCATTTTAGTTTTTTGGATATTTGAGTACGCAAAAATCAAAACACTGTCTTCGTCACTCTGGCAGTTCTGTACTAGTTGACTAAGTATTTGAGTACGCAAAAATCTAAAATTAACTCTAGCAGGATTGCGATCATCCGTATGTTGCCGTAGATGCCCGCCTTGTGGTTCTACCTTCTGGCAGAACCACAAGGCGGCTGTTTTAGTCGATTAAACGCATTTTTATACAGTAAAGGTTGTGGTGTGGTGTTTTGGCGCTCTTTGGACTTGCATGAAAGCTACAATCTCTCCCACTACCTTCGGAAAGCGTGCGGTTTTTCAAGCTGGGCGGTGGTTGTCTTGAATTGCAACCCTTTTATTCTGGTTAATTTGTAGCTTGTTCAATGGTAATTTGTTTTAAACATTCAAAAAAAATTCTATTTTTATTTTTACCGATGAAAGGAAATAAAAATATAATAATCTGATCTGGTCAAAAAAATACATAAAATTCAGCGTGAATGTCAAAGAAAGTTCAGATGAAAATTGAATATCCCACTGTACTCGATATCTTTTGCGGTGCAGGTGGAATGAGTTTAGGTTTTCAGAATGCTGGCTGTCAAATTTTGGGAGGAATTGACAATAATCCACATGCTATCAGGACACATCATAGAAATTTTCCGAACTGTAGATTGGAACTGGATGCTCAAGATGTCAGAAATGTTGATTTTTTAGAGCTTCCGATTAAACCAGGTGAAGTTGATATTTTAATTGGAGGACCACCTTGCCAAGGATTTTCAGTTGTTGGTATTGGTAAAATGAAGTCTTTAGAACGACAGCGAGGAAATGATCCTGAATTAAAGGTAAGAAATGATCCAAGGAACTTCTTATACAAAATATTTATTGATTTTTTAAATTATTATCAGCCTATTTTTTTTGTAATTGAAAATGTCAATACACTTAAAAGCAATAAAATATTTCCAACGATTATTCGAGAGTTAGAAAATGGATTACCTGTTCATCAGCATGATTATCCAGGTTATGACCTTTTTGAACCAAGGGTATTAATTGCCTCTGATTATGGTGTTCCTCAACTTAGAAAACGCCTGTTTATTGTTGGTAAGCGCAAAAATACCAACCTGAGTTTTGAGTTCCCTCAAAGAAATATAGTCCGTCCAATTTCAGTAGGAGATGCTATTGGAGACTTACCAGAACTTAAACCTGTATCTATGGCTTTGAGGAGTAAAATTTCGGGACCAAAGCAGGTTGACGTTGAAATGCCATATAATTGTCCGCCCCAGTCTGAGTATCAAGAGAAGATGAGGATTAGAAAACAACAGGGAGAGGGTGTTATGAATCATATATGTCGCGCTCATAACGAAAAAGACCTAGCTATATTTGAAATGTTGACTCAAGGTGGTAAATATAGAGACTTGCCCGAATCAGTTAGACGCTATCGCTCTGATATTTTTAATGATAAGTATAAACGTTTGAAGTGGAATGAACCCTCATGGACATTAACTGCACATATGCAAAGAGATTGTTTAGCTTATATTCATCCAACTCAAACTAGAAGCCTTTCTGTGAGAGAAGCTGCTAGACTTCAAAGTTTTCCTGATGACTTTGTATTTGATGCGCCTATGACTAGGATGTTTGAGTTAGTTGGTAATTCTGTACCCCCTTTTTTGGCTGAGGCGATCGCCAGACCTATTGTTGAGCAGATCAAGGCTTACAAAGCAAGTCATTAGCTAGTTAAATTGGCAATAATTATAGATAGAAAAGTGATAATACTATCAAAGCACTTAGATATAGTGTTAACCTCTATCTTTCAAGATCGATTTAACTGAGCATATCCCTGTCTCCATCCAAGGTAAATATAGTTACATGATTCATGGTAAATTTTCCAGTAGTAACTGCCTATCAAGTAAAGTATTTCTGTGTTCGCAAGAAGTTTCAGAAATGAACTGGCAGGCATAACAAGCAGAGCCATTAACTCTATCTTCTCCAAATTCTTCTTCAATACAAATTGGGTCATTAGAGCAAGCATCTACATTGCGTAGAGCAGACTTAAGAATACGTTCAAAGTGAGGCACTAAACCGATTAGTCCTCCCAATGTACCATCCCCTCCAGATTGGGCTGTATAAAGTAGTAAACCACCAACGGTCTTATTATTTTCCGTGTAGGTGTAAACTCGTTCCCTAATAGCTGCTGACGAATAACCAGAATCCACTGATAGTGCTGTAATTAAACGATGACTTAGTGTATGCCACCAGACAAAAACAGGGTGTAAATAACTCGTTTGAGATCCCGGCATAGCCTTAATTTTTCGGTAGCCATCAGTCGAGTTATAAGCTGACAACCAACGACTATAAGCTGACCCTTTTAAAGGAAAATGTTCGGAAATGCCTTTTGGTTCTTCCGTAGATATCAAATCTAAAAAAATACCTTCACCAAATAACTCAACACCTGGATGCCAAGCGGTATTTTCATCAGGTGGTCTATACTCAACAGGGACAACTTTAGGCTGTGGATCATCCTTATCTGTACTAATTGGTCGTGTATAACCAACCTGTACCATTACCACCCGCAAGCGACTAAGGGGTGTAACCCGTAAAATTCGTCCTGAATCTAATGTTAATGTCTCGACATTTTCGTGGTAAACTTCAAACTGATTTGGACCACCAGGTTTATCTGAACGATGCGGTGGAGCACCATAACAAGCAGCGTTACTCAGACTTTTAAATTCTTCTTGTTTCAGGTTTTCTTCAGTTGCGTTGTGTTGTCTTGTTTGTTCATTAAGAACATCATTGGCAGCATCAAGGATTTCTCGTTCACTGTATCGCTTAATAGTTTCAACAGATGTTTGGTTTAAAAGTCGTTTTGTCACCAAATCATCTAACATCTGGATAATTTGGGATTTGGATTCTATCTTCATAGGCAAAGCAGCAAGAATAGCTCGACATTGTAGCAAGCGATGTAGAGCGGTATCTAGTGGTGGAATTGTTAGGGCAGTTCGGAGTTCAGACACCCTTAAGTTAGCAGCACCACGCTGAATAATTTTGGCTCGTTTCTCACATCCTGCTGGATCTTCTCTTCGTTCTGGAAATCTACCACTACATTGAAACTCTCTAGAGTAAGCTTTCCCAAAATTTTCTGCTCCGCCACAATTGGGACAGATAATCTGTATATTTCTGATCGCACCTCCACCCCCTTCCCATTTGTAAAAGTCTGCTCCCTGACATTCGCGTTTATGTTTTATCAGTGAGCGCCACGGGACTTCATTCAGATGTCCATGAGAACAAGCTAGAACAAATCTGACTGCCTCCTCACGAGATTTATCCCAAGCCTTATAAGAATTTTGTAGTTGTCCACAACTTGGGCAACCAACTTTTTCCTCTCTTCTATGTTGATAGAGAATCCCATGTTTTGTACATAAAGACCAAGTGGGAAAATGGTAAGTTTGGTAAACTGAAATGCTTTCAGGTTTTCCTAAATCAGCATTGGAGGGAATATAGAAAATTTTATTGCCATTGAGTAAGGTTTGGGAGAGCCTCAAGTCTGTAATTTCATAATCTTCAGGTCTGCGCCCATTATCAAATAACTTGGATTGGCTTGGTGCTGCAATCACCACTGGGCCATCTGGTGTTTCTAGAATACTACCTGGTCCAAAGGTGGTAATGTATTGTGAAGGACGCAAAGATTGACCTTTACTTGCCATAGTTTAACTTTTTCCTTGATTGGCTTGATTTTGCTGATTCATTGAAATAGAGCCAAAGCGCGTCATGGATTCGACTTCACGCAAAGACTGGGGAGAGTTGCGAAAGACAAATGTAAAACCTTGTTGCTGATGTTGCTCATCTCCTAACACAACAGACTTTGTAGGAGGCTTGTTAATCGCGTACTCTACATATTCCAAATTGTTTTCTTGTTGTGCAATATTTTCCCATCGGTCTAATCCTCTTTGCACCTCGCCATTAACTTGGTCTTCTGGTGGACGACGAGTTTCTAGCTGAATTTGCGATCGCCTTTTAATAACTTCGGTGATACATCCCAACTCAGATGAGTTACGAGCATTTCCAATGTGACTAGCATCCGCCGCCCATTGAGATACAACATTTACTCCCTGAATTGTTCTAGCTTGTCGCAGTAATGCCACTGCTACTGGTCCAATCCCCCGTTCTCTGGCTCTAGAGGCAAAGGGAGTCACCGTAATCGGCTCCACATAACGGTAAATCGCCCTATGATAGCCAGTGAAAAATTCATAATGATCTAAGTCTCTGGGACGACTTGCTCTAAAGAAAGTAATCACCAGCCCTCCAGTTGAACGACCTACACGACCTGTAGCTTGGATATAAGATGAAGTAGTTTTTGGCTGTCCATTGACCACCATTAAACCCAAGCGGTCAATGTCAACACCTGTCCCGAACATGGAGGTACTCAAAACAGCATCTCTGGCATCTGGTAATGGCAGTGACAGGCTGCTAAGTAAACCAGGTAATTCAGTAGAATCCATGCGACTGGAAAGTTCAATCGCTTCTTCTAGTTCTCGTCCGGTCACTTCCATAATGTCTGCATTGTGCCGCAGTCGTTCAGGAATGTCTTGCCGATAAAGTGTGACAGCACCTGCCAATTCCCGAATCGCATTAAAGTAGCCTACCAACGTCCAAAATGGGTCGCAGTCACTATCGCTATATCCTGCCTGTTTCAGTTGCTCAATGCTCTGAAACATTGATGAATAGATGCGAACAATAGGAGTTTGAGCGCCCTTCCCTGGAGCGCAAACAGCTACATAAAGGCGACCACTAGGATGCTTGCCATTAGCATCTATCTCTAATGGATGAACATTCCTTGGTGTTCGAGCAAAAAAACTGTTGTCCGCTGATAAAGCAGGAGGCGGGAATTGAAAAACAGAGCGGTTAAACAAACATTGTACTTGCGATTGAGACTGTCGCACTGTTGCAGTGGAAGCAATGTATTTAGGGCTGACAAGTTGACCCTGATACATTCGTTCACATAGAGTATCGACTGCTGTTTCGTAAAGCCCAACCATGCTACCAAGTGGCCCTTCTATTAAATGAAGTTCATCTTGCAGAATAAGGTCAGGTGGCAGGAGTGGATTGACAGCTTTATTATGGCTTTTAGGATCGCTAGCCCCTGCATTATCACGATAAAATCCAGACCTGCTATTGTAATGATTGATGTTTCCAAAGAGCGCACTTGCTCTTGGCTCAAAGGCTAAACGGGCAAACTTATCAACTGTAGCTACTAACAGTGAAGGAATACGGGAATAAACTTGATCGTCAACTGTATAGGCTGAAATTGGAATTCTTGAAGAGAAGTTTGTGTAGGCTTTAAAAGCTTCAAGAGGTTTTTCCCAAGTCAGTTTATCAGCAGCACTATTTTGCTGATTACGCTTTTCATTAAAGGCAAGGGGAACTTTTTCATTCCAGATTTTTTGGTTGTTCAGGTCACAATTTGGATTGGCGCAATAAATTTCAAAGTTTTCTATATTTTCTGAACCATTGCGAATTCCTATATGACTTCTCTTGAAATATCCAGGTCGGCTGATTCTAAAAGGGACTAAATTTAAAGAGTTTAACTGGGGCTGAATTTTATCTCTCCACCATCCCTCCAGCTTCCCTACTGAAAGTTTTGACCCTTTTTTTATGTTCAGACTGAGGGAAAGGGTTATATAGTTACTAGAATTGACGATAGGAACAGAAGAAAAAATTGGTTCGGATTCAAGTTCTTCCCAGTTTTCTGTTTGATGAGAAATTGATGGGTTAGCAACTGCTCCCTGCATAACTAGATGAATTGTGTGTGTCTTTCCTCCAAGTAATCCGTCTCTTGGTATGGCTAGGATTGACCCACAACAAGGGCAGTTAAGAATCTGAGCTGGGTCGCCTTCTACTCCTGTTTCGCCTTTCAATGCTGAAATAGCACCTAACAAAGGGGGACTGTTGGGAATGTATATATCTTTCAAGCGATTAGGGGTTACACTACCACCTACCCACAGTCCGACAGAGAAGCGAGTTGTTCCCCAAATATGATGGTCGCTTCGCTGACAATCCTTCGGTCGCCATCCCACTGGAGAACCCATTCCTAAGTTTTCAACTCGTAGCACTTCGGAAGCAACGATTAACCCTAAAGCGCGACGAAATTGTTGAATTGTTAATAGTCTCAGGGTGTACCTAGAAATTACACTAACGCCCTGTCCAGTTGGCTCTTTAGAAGAATCTTTACCAGAGCGTAGTCTTCTCAATCCTAGTGTAAAAGCAGCTAGACCCAAATATGCCTCAGTTTTACCACCACCTGTTGGGAAAGCTAGTAAGTCACAAGTCTGGCGATCTGGATGTAAAGGGTTAGCGATCGCCGGGATATTCATTAGAATAAATGCTAGCTGGAAAGGTCTCCAGGTAAAATCATGTCCTGGTCTTCTCCAAGATGCCTGAAGATTAATCCCTTTATTGGCAAAACAAAAAGCCAGTCTTACCTCTTCATTTTGAATAATTAACTCAATAGCTTCTTGTATTCGCTGCTGAGTTATGCGACAGTTTTCCAGATGTCGATTAGCGGCTCGATGATATCTAGGCTCTAATTGACTGACCGTAGTTTGTTGTTGATCAATCCAGGCTGCATAACCGTCAACTAGAGGCTGTAATGCTGCACGCATTACGGTTGAATTCCATGCTTGTGCCAGGGTAGCAGTATTTAGGTCTGGAATCTGTGCTATTTCAGATTCCCAATCAATTGCAGGGGATTCAACTGGGTAGCAAGGTACATATTCTGTTCTACAGTCTGGCAGACTAAACTTCTGCCATTGCTGTTTTCCACATTTAAACTGTACAGGAAAACCATCAATCCATTGCAGTAAATTTTCTTCTTTACAGGGGCGCTCAGGGTCTATTTCTTTCCAAATGGCTGCACACAAGTGACCCCGCGCATAGGCAAGATATTCTCGATATATCAATTCTAATGACTCGTCTTCTTCCTGAAGACTTCCGAGTTCAGGAGTCTCATCAGAAGGCTGAAAACTATCAAAAGGCAAAAGCTTTGCATTTTCTCCAGTCACAACCCGAATTTGAGGTTGAAAAATTAGGTCGCTAGTCTCAAAGCGTCTCTTTCCCGACTCACTCAGTGGGTCAATTAAAGAAGTCTCATTAACTAGGTAAATTGATACTTTGTAGGTGTTATCAGAGCGAGGAACACTCCGAATTGTGATTTTAACTGCGTCAATTTCGGAGATCGTTAAGTTGTTTGTGATAGAAATCGGTTCAGGGGTGATATAAAAATTGGGAATTCGCTTAAAGACCTGATTTCCTTGGGGATTCCTCTCAGAACGATATCGCGCCCAAGTTGCACAAATTTCTATTGTTGGTTCAATCCCTTTCGTAGCACTAACAATAAAAGAAATACCTAAAGAACGAGGTTGTGATTTTGGATCTAAGACAGGTGCAGCAGCAGCTACAGGACTATCTTGATCTGATTCATCCTCGCCATAGTCGTCCATTCCAGTCCCTAATATTTCTGCTTCCCCCTCAATCTCTTTAGCATCTTCATCGCTGGCATCCCTGGGAATGAGGACACCAGTGATAAATTCATTGCGTGGATCTTGCTGGCTGGGCAGTACCTCATAGCAAGACTCTCTGGGTCCAAGAACTTCCTGTCTGAGATTAAGTAGCAATTCTGTTCTGACTGACACAATTCACCTGACTAAACAACTTGTAATCTGTTCATTCTTTGTTCTATTTTTTATGCAAATTCAAGTAAATTTATTAGGTTATTTTTACTTGAATAGGTTGTTCATCGCTACTAATTGACTAATTTTCTGAATCTACCGCCTCTTTTAACAATGCTTGAAGTGGCATTATGTGTTTTTCCACAAATGTGATATATGTATCCTGCCCACAGAGTTTGATGTGTAGTTTTCCTCCTGTTTTGGGAATTGAATTAATTTGCTCTTCAATATCATTTCCTAGCTCGACTGAACCATGTTTGAACTTAGCGCAACAGGTGGGACACAAGCAAAGAACATTACCCAGCTTATCAATCCATCTTGCTTTAGTGTAAGAAACTAAATACACTCCTTCAAAATATGGTTCGCCATCTCGCTTCGGGAAAGTTCCAGAACAAATTTGACATCTACCGTTGTATATTGCTTTTATGTCAGTTCGTATGTTATTATTTTTGGATTCCCATTTCTTGGATTCAATTTTCTTGAACCTTTCAATGATAGATGGTTCTTTGTCTTTATCATTGCGAATACTATCTTGTATTTTCTGAAAACGAGCTTCAGGATTAGGAACTGGACTTGATTCTATAGCTTCATTTAATTCAGTTTTACCAGGGCGGGAAAATACTTCTTTAAGAGCAGTTCTGTAGTCAATGCTAGGTGTTTCTGGTTCTGGCGAAGTACCATTACTAGATGTTGTTATTGATCCTGTTCCATTGTTTCGTGTTCCTTCAGATGATGCACCTTTAATTAACTTTTCAACCCAGAGCTTTTGCGTGCGTGGGTTTTTTCTTAGGTAATCAAGGAGTTCGGGTAATATTCCTATTCTTTTAGCTTCTTCTAGCAGAGAAGCCCTTGGTTTGACTCCTATACAAGTTGCAAGATCCTCATCTTTTTCATCTCTAATAAAATCCTTAGATACATCATCAAGAGATAAAGTGTTAGGTTGACACAATTTTAGTAGGGAATTAGGAAGCCATTTTTGGGTAGAAACTTGATGCCATACTTTGGAAAAACATTTTTCTTTTTGAGCATCTTGGTAGGTTACACGTTTAGATGATTCTATTACTCCACTCAGTCTTTGTCGGTTAGGTAACAACAAATAATTCCATATATATGATGACTTATCGTATGTAGGATTTTCTAAGGCATGAGCTAAACCATCAATAGAAAAGTTAGGATCAAATCCTTTAATACCTCGTTTATGATTACCTTTACTGTCAGAAATAATAACGTAACCATGAGCATTAGGAGAACTATAATAACAACGAACTGTCTCACTAATACCTAGCTCAATCAGCAGTTCACGGTCAATAGAAATATTATTATCTATAAACCAAGCTGCTTCATTACCTTCAAAATACATTTCTAAACTCTGGGAACGAAAATATATTTTTTCAGGTGGTTGATATTCCTGTTTATTTGTTTTTGCATTGATAGATAGTAGGAATGGTGTATCTTTTAGTTGTTCTATAAGCTGTTTTCTTTCTGTAGAAGACGATGCTTGTAAAGCATCCTCAATTATTTGAATATCCTTTTTATTTTCTTCTTCATCAATTTGTTTTAATACTTTGTATTTACGAATAATATGATCACGTACTTCTGTATAACTACTAGGTTTTTCTAAACCTAGTCTTTCTAAAAATGTTTTAGCTTCTGGAATTGCAACAATTTCTACTTTAACAGTTGGTTTACTTGTTGGTACATCAGTTGGTAAATAGGCATTTGGTTTTTTAGTATGATAGTCAAATGGTGTTACGTGCTTATTATTTTGTAACCTGATGAAAGGTTTGTTCAATAGTGGTGGATTTTTTCTATGTGTTTCTTCTTTCCAAAGTGCTTCTTGACCTATGAGGAAGGTATAAAATTCTGCTACCCAATCATCTGACTGCTGTGTAATAAAATCTAGACTAAATTTTGAAGCAAATTTGTCAGGTTCTATTTCTTCAACTTTCAGAATATCCCTAATATATTGGCATAATTCAGGAGTAGTATTCCTAGATATTTCGTCAGATAACCATGTGTAATTATCTCCATAAAGCTGTTGTAATTGAGTATCTGAAAGAAGTTTACGAAGTGCAGTACTTCGAGCTAATTTAGCCTGTATGGCTGGAATATAACGTCCGTCAGGTGTAGGCAACAAGGCATTTTCTTGAAAGGCTTCACATACCTCGTTAAATACAGGATAAAACATAGCATTTTCTGGAAATTCAGATGCACGTATGGGAAGAATTTGTAAACAACTTACGGTGAGTAATCCTAAATCTTTTAACTTTGGAAGAACACTAGCTACTAAATCAGCAGTAATTTCAATTAGTTTCTGGTTAAAGCTATCATTAGGAGGAATTTTTGCCCTATCTGGTGTAGTACGATAAGGACCTTGTACTAAAAAATTCAAATGAGTTTCCTTTTCAGTTGGGAAGAAAACTACTAATTGAGAATTCGATACAGGAACAATTTGTTCTTGCTGAGTTTTTTTATCTTTCTGAACAAGAAAAGCAACTTCAACTTTGAGATTTAGCTGAGAAGGAACTGGTTCAGCAAAGATGAGCCAAGTCTCTTGACTATTATCAAAAGATGTATTTATCTTAATAGTAACTCGTTTATAACCAGCGTCATGTTCTAAAATGTCTCGCTTGTAAATTCCTTGCTGTCCCTTTTCTAGCTGCCAATAAATTTTTTCAATATAATTTAGAAATAGCAAATTACGCGGATTGAATTTTCGCAGGTGAGTTTCAATCTCTTGGTAAGCAACTGCCTTAGATAAATCTTGTCTGTTAAATTTAATAATAAAAAGAGTAGTATATTCTCCAGATATAATAACATCACTCGTTACAGCATGAGGTCTAACATAATGTTCAATAAAAAAATGTTCATCACCTGAGTGAATTTCTGGAGAATCAGTATAGGCATAGACTGACTTAAAGCCAATACCAAACTTTCCAATTTTTGTTAAATCTTCCTTTTTGGTACTCTTCACCAGTCCACAGATACCCTCAACATCTGCTTCTGTAAATAATCTGCCATTGTGATAGACTTCAAGGCGGTCATTAAATAATTTAAAAATTAATTTTGTAGCTCCTGCATCCTCTGCATTTTGAAGTAATTCATAAATAAAGTGCGTTCTGTCACTGTACAAGCTAGTAAGAAATACAGGCCCATACTCATCTATATCAGTACCATATCTTCTAATATTTTCTTCTGTAATTTGTTTGTAATTGCTAACCATTTGTGATCACCCCTTGTACTAATAAAATTCCTACGGCAACTCGCTGACTAATAATGTCTGCTTCACTGCGATTTTCTAAATCAGAACGCTTGCTTTCGTAATCTCGTTGAATACGCGATCGCTCCGACTCTTTCATCCGAATAATATGCTCTTCTTTAGCCTGATTTAATTCATTCTCTACGCGCTGAATACGATTTTGGTAGTAAGCATCAAGGCTAGCAAGTTTGCAATTTAATAACGTATTGTTTCTCTCTCGTAACTTACAGAGTTCGTTTAAGCGATACTGGTGTACAGTTTCATCAAGCTGTTGAATACCAGAATCGACTAAAGAAGTTGGGAAGTTAACATATTCTGCTGGTTGTACAGCGTGGCTCAACAATCGCACTAGGGCGTCTGAAACTTCCGGTGCAAAACACAATTTATCAAGATTGCAAGCATTTCCTACTAGTCGCACTTCTGGGCGCACAGCCACCGTTTCCCAAAGATCACAAACAAAAAGGTACTGTCCTAGTGGCACTGTATTATCATAAATAGCAACTTGCGTGACGAGTGGCTCATCTATAGTCGCCCAATGAGAAATCGCCACCCGTGCTAGAGGATGAATCGGCGTGATAAATGGAATCTCCCTCTGTTCGAGAGCAGTTTTCTGGTAAAAGGTGAGTAGCCAATAAGGATCGTTACCTTCGAGCCAACGTGTGAAAGTAACTGTGGAACGGTCTGACTGTTTGAGCGATCGCACTTTTTTAAGCAGTTCCCCTCGTCCATCTTTGTTCAGGCGTAGCCGATGGAGTCCTGAATGCCGACTATCAACAGTAATTTGTCCTCCCAATGTCGGCTGTTCCACAAACATTTCAATCAGCTGGCGTAAATCATCAGCAGAAACAAATTTGTCTTGAGCAACTAGCGTGTCAATATCCGAAGTAAACCCCTCATCAAGCCCCAAGAATGAACCACCTTCTGCTTCCAGGCGATGCTGTTCTTCTGCTAGGCGGAGTACATTGTCTGCCATTTGTTGTGCTTTCTGTTCAGCTTGTTCGGGGCTGAGTTTGGGGTCAAGTGCCACACGAGTTAAATCTTGTACAACATCTCCCAGCACTTCCTCTAAATCCCCAATTGTGTCTTGAAAGATGCCCAATCGTTCAAAGCAACGGAAGAAAATGCGTTCTTCAACAGTGCCTGGTGTGACAAAATTAAATATGAGTACCTTATCGCTTTGCTGACCAAAGCGGTCAATTCGTCCAATGCGTTGTTCAATCCGCATAGGATTCCAGGGGATATCGTAATTTACCAAGCGATCGCAAAATTCATAATCTAGTCCTTCACAACCTACCTCAGAAGATAAAAGGATATCGAGTGCATCTGGGTTGTCGCGGGGCAAGCGGAATCGCTCTCGTAAGTGTTCTCTTTTTGCATCTTCCACCTTTCCAGTAATTACTTCTACTCTGTAACCAGCACCTTGCAGTTGCTTTTGCAGATAAGCCAAGGTATGCAAAAAGAACGAGAAAACCAATACTTTGCCAGAACCCTTACCCTCTAATGTTTCTTCTATTATTTTTAATAACTGCTCTAACTTTGGATCATTTGGTGGCAAGGCAGCAGATAGGCTACGCAGGTTTTTGGCTTTCTCCAGCAAATAGGGGAGAAGTTTAGTATCCTCATCCTCTGTTTCAATGTCGTCACTAATATCAGAGAGTGCAAATTTGCCAGTCAAGATAAATTTATTGAGTGTAGGTACAAGGGCTGGCAAACAACTCGCCGCCTGACGCTCTAAAGTATCGGTGATCAGCCGTATTACTTGTTCTTCATAGTCTAAAGAAAGCATTTCTCGACGAAATTCAATCAACGCCTGATAAAACTCTTCCTGTTCCGGTGTAAAGGGTACAGAAATCGTGTGTGGCTCACGAATTGTAAATCTCCCAATGTCCCGTCTACGAGTACGATTCATTACATGAGCTAGTGAATGCACTTCTTCTAAATCCCGCAGACAATTAATTCGGTCTGCATCAGTAAACGTTACCCCACCCCTAAACTTTTGATACCAGTCCATAAATCGAGGATCTTGGCTGAGTACCTGCTCACCCCAAGTTGTTGTTGCAGCATCTCGCAATGCTTGGAGTGCTGAAGTTTGCCAAGTATCTTCAGGAGCGTGAT
Source organism: Nostoc sp. UHCC 0251 (assembly GCF_034932245.1). Classification (NCBI taxonomy): domain Bacteria; kingdom Bacillati; phylum Cyanobacteriota; class Cyanophyceae; order Nostocales; family Nostocaceae; genus Nostoc; species Nostoc sp. UHCC 0251. Next base: position 24,561 of record NZ_JAYGHD010000303.1, on the reverse strand, counting down.
TACGAATATGCCGGATAGCCTGATTGAGATACTGATTAGGCTGCACCATTTCATTAAACACTGTCTCATCAAGAAACAGGTCTGGGCGTAGCAGATTGAGCAATGTATAGAGGTTGCGATTGCCAAGATGCAAAGGAGTAGCGGAAAGAAATATCACAGCTTCACTAATGTCGCAAAGAAATTTCACTACTTCATGAGAGCTAGTCCCTGTATTTCTAAGATGATGTGCTTCATCAACAATAACCAGACTAAAGCGGGGGGATGGATTAAGTGTCATTAATCCGGGGCTTGGCCGTCGCCCCTTCATTCCCTTGAGATATTTATCAATTCTCAGGAGTTCCAAATGGACTATGGCGCGTGAATACTGCAAGGGCCAAATGCCATCTAAATCAGTCTCCCGCAGGCAATAGGAAAAAGTTTCTGAAGTCAGTGGTCGAAAATCTTCATCAAAACGGCGCATTTCAGCTCGCCATTTGTTAACGAGGGCTTTGGGGCAAACAATCAGAATGTTGTCTAGCTGTTGGCGGGTTTGAAGTTCCCGTAGTATTAAACCAGCTTCAATAGTTTTCCCAACACCAACTTCATCAGCAATTAGTAAGCGGGGCTGGTCAGCACGTAAGAAACGCAGTAAAGGTTTGAACTGGAAGGGAATAAACTTGATGCGTGCTGATTGGAGGGCGTAGAGATTATCAATTTGTGGATGAGAAAGCCTTGCTGCTGTCAATCTGGCACGAAAGCCGTGTACATCCAGCCATTGTCCTGCTTTTAATGTTTCCAATAATCCAGTAGTTTTTGCAGTTGAACCAGCATCAACCAGTTGATCTTCATGGTATTCCAGGATTTGAGTGGGTGAATGGAAGACACGGTAACGCGATCGTCCCCCTGCTGGTGGAAGAATCTCGATTACTGGCCCGGATCTCGAGGGGTCAGCACGCAGACATACAAGTTGTCCCAGATTGAAGAGTGGTTGCATCCCTAATTTATACCTACATTCACATAGACCCGAAGCCAATTTTTGAGTTGAAGGACGAGCGCTCTACACTTTACTTTAGTGTTCCCACAAACAGATGCTTCAATTACATCCATGAACACTATAATTACTGATTCACTGGCAGAAAAAGACGCAGTGACCACAAGGGTACGGGGCTTGGGGATTTTGAATTTTGGATTTATTCCGCCCACTACGGGCGGGGCATGAACCGAAATAATTTTTAATCTAAAATCGGCAATCTAAAATTGGCACGGTCAAACTCTACTGAAAGTGTGCGCGTTGTCGCGGGGGTTTGCCCCCATCACTTTTTACCTGAACGCACCTGTCTCCCTGCTAGGTGCAGCATCACCCAGATAAATTTGCTTAGAATTTTCAGGAATGTGAATCCAGTCAAGGTCTTTTAAACGATGTTTCAAATTACGTTTTGTTATTCCAAGTTCATGTGCCATTGCATCAAGGTGAGACTCCTTAGTTAAGTCACGTCCCTTGCGTGTTTCTTCTAACTTACATCGAGGCATCAGTAAGCAACTGGCAAAATACTGAGCTTGCCACTCAATCTTTTCAAGCTGTCCGCTAACATTACGGCATAGGAACGGCTGCATATTTATCTCAATACCCTGCTCTGACCGTTCTATAAGAGAACCAACTGCGTTGTGGTTAATGTGAAGTTCCCAGTGTCCAATCTCATGGGCTAATGTGGATTCTCCATATCCTCCATGCAGTCCTGGAACATCTTGATTGATTACAATTTCACGTTTTGTAGGCAGTATCAGAGCCGCTATTGACCCTTTTTCATCAGGTGGTATGCTTTCCCAAACAACACCTATATCCAAAAAATCAGCTACACGAGTAGCATCAAAAGGCCATCTTGGAGAGTATTTAGGTGTAGCTTGCATCCGACTGAGAAGGTGATTAGCCTGACACTCAATTTCGCTTTTGGGAATGAAGCGATACTGCTTAAATATATTCAATTCGGCTTCTCCTGCTGATCTGATTGTGTAGCATCCCGAAGAAGTTTTTGAGCAAAATCAGGGTTTTCCTGCATTCTGCGTAGCAAAGCAGGTACTTGTTTGTTATAAGTCTTGAGAAGTTCACCAAAAATTTTCTCGTCATCGGTTGTGATTCGACCAGCCAGATACATTAGCTCTTCTTCGCGTTCAGTTAAATCAAGGGTTAGCACTAACAACTTAATGACCTCTTCACTGGGGGGATACGCGGCGTGGTCATTCTCCAGTTTGGACAGGTAGGTGTAATCCACATCTACTAACTTCGCCAGATCACGCTGACTGTACCCCTTGTCCCTACGGGCTTGACGAATAACCTTGCCAAAAGTTTGATTCACAGTTTTTTCCTACTTAACTACAAATCATATCAGGGGTTGACTTTATTAGTCAACATAAGTTAGCGTCTAATAGCAGGTTGACTGCCTTAGTCAACAAACGAATTGAACATTAACTATGGTGGACATAAAAAACTGTCGGAGGAAAGAAAATGCCAACACCTTGGCGACCGTTTGCTAGTTACAACCTGTGGTTACAGTTCGCTCCACCAATAGGGCAAGAACGCTGGCATTGTGATATGAAGCGAGGTTTTACTAAGGCGCGATCGCGTGAACCATTAGTTGCAACACTCTTGGCAACTGACACAACACCACAGAGGATTGGTCTACTGGCACAACGGGGAGTTTACGAATTTCATCAAGACCCCCTGATGTTATACCGCAGTGATGCTGTTACGAAAGTGGCAGAAATTCTGCAATTAAACCAAGAGTCAGCGGTCGTTCAAGAGCGAGTGATTTCTATCCTGAAAAACTATTATTCAAATCCCATTCTTTTTGGGAAGAACATTATCAAGTTGAGTCGAGGTGATGAGGGATTTCCAGAACCGATTTTAATTGAGCAAGGTAATTATCAATTCAACTTATTCGCTGCTATTGACTGCATTTTTAAAGAGCAAGATGGCACGCTGCACATCTTAGATTTCAAGACGGGTCAAACTGACTTTGACCGACGACAAGCATATGTTTACTTGCTAGCAGCAAGCTTTCTCTATCCTACTCAACCGGCTGTGGCATCGTTTTACAACTTGGAAAATCAGAAGTGGTCTGACCCCATTACTGCAACAGCTAGTCACCTAAACGCTTTTCAGATTGAAATGGCGCGGATATCCCAACAGCATCAAAAAGATTTGCAACGTTATAGGCATTCCCCATCTGAATTTAAACGAATTTTTCCACCCAATCCTGGCATTAACTGCCAATACTGCCCATTCAATTCAATTTGTTCGTTTTCTGAACTTGAGGTTTCTGCATGACTGTTGCGCCCGTTTCTGTTTCTCAAGCTCCAACATCTCTTAGTGAAATTTTCCCGCTCACTATCTCGCAACCTAATTTGATGTGCTTTCGACTGACTCCAGAGATTGAACGTCAAGATGGCAATCGTTTGGGCTTCCGTTTTAGTCGCAAGTTCCCTGAGATTATTGTCACCTGGCACAATGGATATTTTTTTATTTTAGCTAAACCGGGTCAGCCTATGCCTAGCCAAGATGAATGGCGAAAAGTACTCTTGGAAATTCAAGAGGAATTGAAGGAAGATATTGGCGATCGCTACTACTCAATTCAATGGGTACGCCAGCCACAGGCAACACCTTTAATCCTTGCCCAGCTTGCTATTCAAGTATTAAAAGTAACTCGTCCATTTTCATCTGTAACTGTTCGGGCTGATAAGGGAGTAGAAGTCATACGAGAACTAGACTTTTGGGCAGAAACTATTGAATTGCCAGAGGGTTTAAAGCCTGCTTTAACTTTAACTATTCACAGCAGTATTGTATCAAGGGGTGATTTAGCTGACTTCTTGGAGAATCACCCCTATCGGCACGACCCAGAAAAGCTTTTAATTGGTTTGAAAGTTCAAGAAATTGAACGAGGTGGTAACTGTACTATTACTGGAATTGTAGGAACGGTTGGAGAACACAGAAAAGAACTAAAAGAAAAGGCAACTGGTTCAATTAGTAAACAAAAACTAGAGGAAGCACCCCCCGAACAACCCCTCGTTGCTGTACAGTTTGGCAAGAACAAAAAGCAGTTTCATTATCCGTTAATGGCTTTGCGTCCCTGCGTCACCGCCCAAACATCTGAGCAATTGCAAGTTAAATACGGAGAGTTGCTCAAGGCAACTAAAATTACTCACCAAGAGCGACAAAAACTTTTAATTACATATAAAACACAAGCAGATATTTCTCTATCCGCTTATGGATTTCAGTTAGGGCGTAGTATTAACAGCCGTGATTACCAAACATTATTTTGGCATCCACCAGTAGCGATTGAGCAAACCCCACTCCTTTTTGGTAGAGGTGTTAAGGGTATTAGAGGTGAGGTACTTAAGGGACTCTCTAAAGGTGGTGTTTATAGTCGTCATGATGATTATCGTGAACATTCAAGAGTAATTCGCATTGTCGCTTTGAAGCTTTGTGATTTGAAAGTAGATAAATTTTTAGAGGAAGTTCGACAAAGGTTGAAAACCTACGGCTTTCAAAGTGAAATTGTTCACAGAAAAGCATTGCCTCAGTTGAGTGGCGCTGAAGCCAGGGCTGAACTGGAGAAAGCCGTTGATGAATTGGAGACAACTGTCAATGAATTAGTAACGGTTCCAACTGATATCTTTTTGACGTTTCTGCCAGAGATAGACCGCGGTGCTGATAATGACGAGGGCGGTAGTTTATATCAGCGGGTATATTCGCAGTTGCTCAGGCGCGGAATTGCTAGCCAAGTAATTTATTCTGATACATTGAGCAGTGTTGACCACAGACAAATTCTTAATCAGGTGATTCCAGGAATTTTGGCAAAGCTGGGGAATTTGCCTTTCGTTCTGGCTGAACCTTTAGAGATTGCTGACTATTTTATTGGGTTAGATATCTCCAGAGAGTCTAAGGAAAAGTTACCCGGAACTCTGAATGCCTGTGCAAGTGTACGTCTCTATGATAGGCAAGGGAAGTTTATTCGCTATCGGCTGGAAGATGCTTTGATTCCAGGTGAAGAAATCCCGCAACGACTTTTAGAAACATTGCTTCCAGCAGCTGAACTGAGAAACAAAACTGTTTTAATTTACCGGGATGGCTCTTTTTGCGGTCAAGAAGTTGAGCATTTACTGGAATGGGCTAAAGCAATTAACTCAAAATTTATTTTGGTGGAGTGCAAAAAGTCTGGCGTTCCCAGACTTTACAACTTAAATCAACAAAAAATTGTGACTTCCCCAGAAAAAGGGTTGGCACTTCGTTTATCATCCCATGAAGCGGTTCTGGTAACAACTAAGGTTTCAGATCGGGTAGGTTTGGCTCGTCCTCTACGTTTGACAGTGCGTGAAGAAGGACACCAAGTATCAATTGAAAGTGTTCTAAAAACGACTCTAAAACTGACGTTGCTGCATCACGGGGCATTGCAGACCCCTCGGTTGCCAATGCCCCTCTACGGAGCAGACCGCATGGCTTATCTGCGGTTGAATGGGATTTATCCTACGAGTATGCTGGAAGGCGATCGCCAATTTTGGCTGTAGAGAACCCCCCATTGCTCCAAATTAATGAAGGGCGAACGCTATTCAGTCGAGTTCCAGTCCCCGCTCCTGTTTCCGCCTTTCTTCCTGCTGCTCTAAAAGTTGCTCATTCCAGTCCAATGCTTGTGGACACATCCAAGTCGCCCCTGGCAGCAGTGGTTTGATAGCTTGCGCCATCTCGTTTCCAGCATCATCTCTATTATAGGCAGCTATGACTGTGGGGATTGTCTTGAGAAACTCTACAGGCAGACTCCTAGAACTATCTACTGCTATGTACATTGTCCTTTGTTGGGGCATTTCTCCCAGTGCTTGGACTTCCAGCATTGCGAACGACAATGCATCAATGGAAGATTTACAGAGGACTACTCTCTGGATTTCATCTGTTGGTTGCCCACCCCAGCGTATGTAGAACCACCCCTCAATACGTTTAGTGCCAGTGGTATATCCCATGAAAGTATTGTCTTCACCTCTCGTCCCCCTCAAAAACGCCCCAGTAGTTTCACCGTCCAGCCCTCTCATCAAAAAGACAGCATTTTGTTGAGAGTCTGCATAAACTAACCCGCTTGTGTGGAAGTGTTGCACTAATTTTGATGGCAATCCCCGTTTCTGAGTCAGATAATTATGAACTGCCTGCCAGTTAGTTTCGTCCTCGACAGGGGGTACAAACTGAGGCGTTGGCTCTGTTTGGGCAATCTCAATAGCTTGTTTCTTGGCATGGTGGGTGACGGCTCTCTCCATTTCAGACTCACCAAAGCGGTCATTTAACCAAGCGATCGCTTCTTTAAAGTTGCACCCGTTTACGTGCATCACCAAGTCGATAGCCCCACCGCCACCTTTATTTACACTGGGAGAAAAGTCATACCATTTAGAACCATCTATATTAATGATATGGGCCACACCTTTCCACCGGAGATGGGCCACACCTTTCCACCGGAGATCGCCTTTGGTATCTTGAGTTAATCCCAGATGCCAAGCCACATCTTCTAGGGGAAGGTCGCGCAGTTGATCAGCAAGTTGCTTAAGTTCAGAACGCAACTGTTGGTTTTCGGCTGATAACTGTTGAATGCGTGCTTCTAGCGCTTCATTTTCTTTGACCAGTTGTTTAGCAGTCGCTTCCATCTCCTTTTTCTTTCTAATAGCCCTGTCTCTATCAGCAGCTTTAGCTTGAAGTTGTTGAGAGGTGAGTTTCCCAGGTTCTAGGTCTTTCCCCTCTTCCACAATCCGGTAAAAGTCTTTTATATCCTGGTGTTGGGCTTTGCTACCCTTGATGCCTCTTTCTAACCCCAGGTGCTGCATCGCGGTGTGGTAGTCATCCTGAAAAGCCATCATCTTTTGGCGACCGTCGAAGAAATGATTACACCGGAGTTGTCCATCCTTGTCGAGGGGTACGAGGTAAGCGTGCAAGTGTGGTGTCGCCTCATCTAAGTGCAACTCGCACCTCACAATCCTGTCTTGGTAAGTCTCCTGTAACCATTTGAGGTTTGCATCAACCCATTGTTTAAGTTTGTCTTCGTGGTAGTACCCGGCGCGAGTTGGGTCATCTGGACGATAGTACTGGGGTGATGCGGTGAGGAGAATCTCGACACAGTAGACAGCATCAGTACGAATCTTGCGCTTTTGTTTGTACTGGGCAATTGTTGCCAGCACCAAATCTTCCAAGCGTTCGTTTTGTTCAGTGCTGCCGATGAGCCTGATATTTTGTTTGGATGAATCCGCGTTAGGTGTTTCCCGCATTCGGGCAGTATGCGCTTCACTGCCAGCAAGATTGTGGCGTTTGAGTTTTTTGGTACGAGCGATCGCGTAGCCGTATGTCATATTTGAGTTGAATCATTGTGGTTTTCATGGTGTGTTTGTTGCTTGATTGATGGGAAGATAAACTGTAGTAAATGCTTTTATTGCTGATAGGAGCATCCGCGATTCTCCCAGAGGGGGTGCGCTACTTGCCCCGCAGGGCGAACGCAGGTTATTTGTGACGAGCGACAGCAAGGCATTGCCACAGGCAACCCGTAGGGCAAATAACCGTAGTGAGTACGACTATTTTATACTCTCCACCCGAAATCTGTCTTTGGGGTAGCACCTAGTGCAGTTTTGGCACAGTTTGAGTGCAATTTCTGCACAATTTGTGTTGGTTAACATGGCTTGATTCCTCAACAGTCGATTTAAATAGTGGTGCAAAATACGTAGATTTTTTGAGGCGATTTGAGGCATTGTTGAGCCAAGATGGTGCGGTAGTGATTTTCTGATTGGATGCATGACCGACATCTATCTCAGCGTGGACGTGGGTGGGTCACAAACTAAGATTATTTACCAGCTACCTGGCTCCCCAAAACCCAATTACTTGTTAATGCCACCTGCGGTTGAAGAGATTACCAAAACCAAACTCGACAATTACATGGCACGTTTGGGATGGATTGGCAGTCCTAGTCCTGACCAACAATTGTGGGTTGAGTGGAACGAACGTGTGGTGGTGTTGGGAGATTTCGCATCAGAGTTTGACCCCCAAGACAGAATTAAGGAACTCAAATACGAGAATGCCCTGTGGAAGGTGTTGGGGGCAATTGGGCTGATTGTAGAAACTAGCAATATTAAGGTATCGCCGAAAAAGCCGTTAAAGGTGGAGTTGGCGCTGCTGCTTCCCTGGAATGAATATAGCGATCGCCGCAAGTTTGAGGAGCAATTACGAGTAATGCTGGCTGGCTTTGGGGTACGAAATACTCCATTGAAGGTGAATTTGCAACGCTTTTTATGCCGTCCAGAAGGTGGGGGATTGGCTGCTGTGAGGATTAAGCAACAGGGAATTGATTGGTTGCGTTCTGTTCAGTTGGGGGTGCTGATGTTTGGTCACAGGAATACGACTGCACTTTACTTCGACCGGGGACAGTTAAAGCTGGGAGATAGTCCGCTGTTGGGGTTTGCCAATATGCTGGATATGGTGATTGAGATGACAAGCGGTCTAGACCGGGAACGTTTGGCTCTAGCTATATTCCAAGCGCGGTATGCTGTTCAAGATGAGATATATAACCCAAATTATAATCACACCCGCCGTCCCAACTGGTCTACATGTGCGGCAATTATTGCTTTAGCCAGTGCCAAAGACTCAAATTTAAGAGATAAGGAAATTCAAGATATAGATAAGGCTATCTCTGTGGCGACGGCTGAGTATTGGGATAAGTTGCAGCGGTGGATGAGTCGGGTTTTGCCGGAGCAACTGGATGAGGTGATTATTGGTGGAGGTGCGGCTTATCACGTTGAGCCGGAGTTGGAGAAATATTTCAACTGCGAACCAAAAATAGAAACTCAGTCTAGTTTAAGTAGGGACAGTTACGGTAGTGGCGGTACAAAAATTAGAACTTCGGGATACAAAAGTAAGAATTATAACAAACATTTCACACGGATGATTTGGGGTAGTGGTATAAGCGAGCAGGTCAAACAAACTTTTAACTTGGAGAAAAAGCAGTTTGGGGAACAGTGTACTTCCTCTCGCCTTGTGGACTGCTTTGGGCTATTTGATTATTTGGTGGGGTTGGAGTCGAAGGAATGAATTTTGGGCTTTTTGATTATTTAGAGGGACTGGGATTCGGCAATGAGTAGAACCAGGAGAAAGCGTGTTTCTTTGAGTCTGCGTCTCCAGCCTTATGAGGGCGACCCAATGGCGGAAGTTGTTGACTACCTGAACTCTCTGCCCAAGGATGAGGTTAATCGCAAGGTGGCAGATATTCTGGTGGCGGCTTTGTTGCCTTATGCGCGATACTACAGTGGGAAGTATACTCAAGAGCAGCTGCGTTTTGCGTGTTGGGAGGCGCAGGATTGTTTAAACAAACACGGCAGTAATATGCGTTTGGCTATGTCTGTGGAACAGCCACAGTTTGTGTTGCCAAATCAGGTTATGCCTCAATCAGGAGTGATGGTAAATGCTAATGCTCCTGCCAATAACGGTAAGACTACTCTTCTTGAAAATACGTTGCAGGAAGCAGAACATAAGGGGCGACCAACTTCAATGGTTCAAGGTAAAGCTTCATCACAAGATTTGGACAGTATTTTTGGGGATGGTTGACTGCCAGGAGAATTCTGCTGAGCATTTCAGAAAATACGTAAATTGCGCGATCGCACTCAAACGACGAGGCAATGAGAATATGGTGGAGTTAAGTTGATAGGAACTGTCGATGCAGTCGTTTGAACCAGGCTTTATCGAACGCCAGCCAATTACTCAAAATCTACTGCGTACCGTCCGGCTTATTGGTGAGTACAAAGGCAAGCAGGAGTTGTTCAAAGAACAGTCGCCCCAAGTTTTGGAGACACTACGTCAAGCGGCGATTATTCAAAGCACCGAGTCTTCCAACCGTATAGAAGGCATCACAGCGCCCCTGGAACGCATCAAGGAACTGGTAGCCGAAAAAACTACACCCCGCGATCGCTCCGAACAAGAAATTGCTGGCTATCGAGACGTACTTACCACCATCCACACCAGCTATGCTCACATCCCTTTCACCCCTGGAGTGGTGTTACAGCTGCATCGTGACCTTTACCAGTTTACTGTTGGTGAGGGTGGGCGCTGGAAGTCGGTAGATAATGAAATCAGCGAAACTTACCCAGATGGCAGGAAGGTTGTGAGGTTTCAGCCAGTCCCCGCTTATGCGACACCAGATGCAATGCAACGATTGCACGAACAGTTCAACCGCCTCTTTGAGTCCGAGGAAATCGAGCCATTACTGCTCATCCCCACTTACATCCTGGATTTTCTGTGCATCCACCCTTTTAGTGATGGCAATGGACGGATGGCTCGGCTGCTAACACTACTGTTACTATACAAAGCTGATTACGAAGTGGGTCGGTTTATTAGCTTGGAACGGATTGTAGAACGCACAAAAGAAAGCTACTACGATACACTTTATCAATCGTCGCAAAACTGGCATCAAGGACAGCATAGCTTGTTGCCGTGGTGGGAGTATTTTCTGGGTGTAGTAGTGCTGTCGCCGTACCGGGAGTTCGAGCAGCGAGTTGGGTTAGTCAGTTCGGTCAAGGGTGCTAAAACAGCTATGGTGCTAGATGCTATTGGCAATATCGCTTACGATTTTTCTATCAAGGATTTACAGGAACAATGTCCCACGGTGGGAATTGACCTAATTCGCCGCATCCTACGCCAGGAGCGTACCTCCGGGCGGCTGGAATGTTTGGGGCGAGGCCCAGATGCGCGTTGGCGCAAGAAATAGGTACTGTACCTATTAAATAGGTACTGGAAACCCGTTTAGTACCTATTTGTTGGGAAATTCAGTTTGGAGTTGAAGTTTGGAGTTGAAGTTTGGCAGCAGAAACTGTGCCACGTTGGTGACTCGACTGGTTCAAGGTATTTTTGAAGAGCAATTAGATAGTTACAAACTCAACCACATATAAAAGTCCGGTATTATTTGTTCCAATCTACGTAGTTCCGCAGCTGCAATTTCCTCAAGCAGCAGGACTGCACACCACCGCAGCTCTTCACTCCAACTGCTTAGGATGGCTTTTACAGCCGTAACTCCATTCTTAATGCCCTCCCTTAGTAATTCAACACAAGCTTTTATCGGGGTGTTTTCTCCATCTTCTGGTTCACAATCTCCAAAATCGATGCTTTCAACTTTGGTATCCACTCCCGACAATGGGGGTTCCCCTATACCATTATGGGGGGGGGTGGATACGGGGCTGTTTGGCGACGCAACACCATATCTAGTCTGCATTGCGGACTGATATCGCTGTTGGTCAAGGGCTGCTTGTCTCGCCCGTTCTTCCTTTTGGGCACGTTTATTGGCACGGTGGGCAATTACCGCATGAGCAAAATCCAATTCCTCTTGAGATAGCGAGAAATGTTTAACCTGTTTACCCCGTGGCCCAACTTTATGGTCAACCAGTTTTAATCCCAGTTGTTCTAGCAAAACCCCCAACAGCCATATTGGTTGGCAGTTAGAGGGAACTGTGAAACCCAAAATCGCTTTAACATGAGGCGCACAATATTTGGCGATATCGGTCATTCTCAACAAGTCGGGGTCATTAGCAGTAATCTCAACGCCTGCTACTAAGCGTTTGAGAATATCATGCAGTCCCAAGTTAAACCTAGCCAACCACCGCGCCGAGTAATTGCCCCAGTCCATGCACAATGGTAGATGGAATCGCTCTTGGAGGTCTTTGTCTGCCACAATTCTTGGCGGGGAAGGGTATTGTCTTCCGGTACGTGCATCCAAAATTGTGCCCTCTGGCTCTGATAGAATTGCTTCTAAATGGGCGATCGCCCTGGACAATCTGCCTGAGTTGTCTTTTTCCACCAGAAGAGGAGTTACGGACATCCCATAAGCATCCAGTATGCGGAATTTCTCACATTCAAACACTTCTAACGGTGTGAGGTAGTCTTTGCTAGTACGCTGGCGATATTCGGTAGGGGAGATATCTTTGGCTTTAGCAACAGCTGCGTAATAAGCAGTATCTAAAGCAGCACCGGCATCTTTCAGACGCTCCTGGGCTAGTTTATCTGACTCCGCACCCATAGGTATAATTTGATTGCCCATCTCACTCAACAAGTCGCGTAAATCAGCCCGCAGGTTATTTATGGATTGATGACGAGAAGCCATGATTTGGCAGTACGCATCTAATGCCCATTCTTTCTCAGCACCACGAGAGCCAGTTTCCCGGTCAATCCGCAGCAGGAAAGCTGTCATTTCATTGGTTTGCAGTAACCGTTCTTTGATTTTGGTGGCGTTGGTGTCAAGGTAGCCAAAGGGAGGTCGCGGTGCTACCCAGACGTGAATTGGTACTTTTGGGCGATAGCGGTACAGTTGTTGGGCGCACTCAGTAGCAGTTTGGGAAACCCCGTGAAAAACGCCAAAAACGGCATCAAAATGATATTCAGGGATATCGACCCCTGTACCCAAGCTAGGAGAGGTTAAAAGGGCATCCAGGCTCTTTACAGCGTTAGTTATGTCTTTAATGAAGGCGACATTTTCTTCACTCCCGGAGTTTTCGGAGTGAATCGCCCATACTCTTAGGGGTGTGGGGTTGCAGGTCTGGGGTGTAGTGCCATGAGTTGGTATGGGGGCTAGGGGTTCCCTCTGGGGCTGGGAACTGTGGTCAGCAAAGTTGTGTACTCTGGTTTCTCTCGTTATGGGTGAGACACTTTCCCCTAGACTGCCATCTGAAGTGTATGGGGCTGTAGGCGCTGCTGTGCTTTCTTCCCCAACACCCAAAACCTGACACCCGACACCCTGCTCCTGCTCATCTGAGTCTTCCACCCGCACCGACATAGAGAGCGACTGTTCAAGTTTCTTAATAAAGCGCTTCGAGTCAGAAACCACCATGATCTTCTGTCCCATCATCAGCGCTGCCGAAATCTGAGCGACTAGGGCAGAAGAATTATCGCCTTCATACCAATAAACTAAGCGATCGCCATTTTTCCAATTGTTTTTGATGATGTATGGTACTTCCCATGAAGGACGCATTGCCCGGAAGAAGTCTACTGTCACATCGTCCATGTGGGCGTCGGCGATTACCACTAGTGGTGCATTATACACGATATATTCTAGTACTTCAAGAATTGCAGCCCGATGCTCCTTGCAAGTTTTGCTGTGTAAGAGGTGCGTTAAGTACTGGCAGGCTTCATCAATAAAGACACAGCCGTAATTGAGGGCGTTGGTATTGAGTTTGTGCAAGCTGTCGATGGTGATGCTGAGAGCTTGTACTTTGGCTAAATCTCCATGCTGGAGTGCGGAATATATTTCTGTTTGCAGGCGATTTGACAGGTTTTTGAGCAAGTTAACCCGATGTCCATTGTTGAGGAATTTTTTATCTGGGTTTTTGTCACGCCAGCGCCGCATTAGCTCGGTTTTACCTGTACCCATGTCACTCCACAGGGCCACCAATCCAGATTGGGGTAGTTGGAAGGTGGGGTGGTGGGGGAGTGGGAGAGTGAGCGCACCTTGTCCTCTCTGGGGTTGGGGGCTGTGGGGGAATTGCTCATTAACACGAACCCCCTGAACCCTCTCTCCCCCTCCTCCCTGACTGTTAAGGGATTCTTCCCCTAAATCTTGAACGTCCAAGGCTTGAGTTAGATACTTGACATTTACGGTAATATGTGGTTTATATTTGCTGCTTAGTCCCCGGTTTTTTCGGAAGTACGATCGCTGGTAATCTTTAAGGCTTTTGGCATCATCGACGATCGCACTCAGTAACTCGTCGGCTTTTTCGCCACGGGCAACAACAAAATCATCTACGCCTTTTTCTGGCCCTGGTAGCAATGCTACCTCGCAGATACTACCTGCTGCCTCAATTGTCTTGCCAGTACGCACGGTGGCTTGGAAGACTGACCAACGAGTTTTAAGTTTTGTTTCGTGGTCGAAGAGGATAATAAACTTGCGCCCCTTTTGTGCTATGGGCAGCAAGTCGGGGTGCAGGCGTTCGTCAAAATCTTTTTTCCCAACCCGTCCGTTCCAGATACCGGGGAGGGCGATCGCCACAAATCCCAGACTTAACAAGCTAGCGGCTTTCTTTTCGCCTTCACACAGGATTATTGGGATTTCTGGGTGTCGCTGTACCCACTCCCAAAATAAGCGCGGATTAAGCCTATCTTGCAAGCGCAGCGCTAGGGGGGAATGATACCGCTTGATATTGTACCGTTGCGCTACTAAATCCCAAATGCAGTCGGGAATATCGAAATAGGTAACACGGTTGGGTGTTTTGGGTGGCGATTCGTACTTGACAAGTTTGCCTTTTTCTGAATCAATCCGGGGTAGGGAAGGCTTAAATCGCCCCCATTCCATCGGTTGCCAATTATTAAGGGGGTCAAGTCCGCTAATCCATAATCCCCCCGAAGTGGCGTGCTGGTACTGCTTTAAGAAGCCATCCGTGACTCGACCAGCGTTTTTGCGGGGGATGGCATTGGAGATGAACAGGTAAGAGAAAACTACTTCTCCTACGATGTGGATGAAATTGCGATCGATCAGCGCGGGGTGGATGGCGCTCTTAGCGGCAAGTTCGTGGTACTCGGCAGGTGTGAGGTTATTCGGGTAAAGGTTGGGGGTGTTGTCGTTCATGAGGCATCACCCCTTCTGCCACTATTACACCTCAATAGTCCGGGAATGGGACACAAAAGAGAGAAAGGTGAAGGGGAAAGCGATTGACTTGAGACGTTAGACACGCTTGAAATTTGTATAGAAATCTTCACGGTGGTTATTCCGATACGGAACAACCTTCTTTCATACCATCCCGCTTTTTTGACCCTGAAAAATCGAGGCCGCTTAACTTAATTAACTTAATTAAGCTTGTCTACCAAGCTGGAACTCTTGATTCACAAAGGTTTCAAAAAAAATGCGTAGGTCGATCCTATAAGTGGCGTAGGGCGATCCTATAGATTTCGTAGGGGGATTCTAGAAAAACTTGTCTACCCACTCAAAGCTATATGGAGTAAAGAGTTTCGGGTTTTTATTCTCAATAAACTGAGTAGACAAACGATTTATCAATGGTTTCAGCTTTTTACTTATTGAGAATAACTTGAAGCTGGAAAGATATAAACAGCCCTAAACCTTTTATTGAAAGGGATTTGGGGCTGTTTCTTTTAAGTCGGATGTAAGGATTAGTTTAAAAAAAGGTTAAAAAAACTATTACCCGATTCTAGAGAAGTAGACAGAATGTAAGGTGATTTTAGGGAGAGTAGACAATGTAGGGTATGGCAGTTGAGAAGCGCTAAATGAGCATTTCAGCCAGCCTCCTAGCATTACCCCAAGTAGACAGGCGTGGGCGCGGTTTTAACAGGTCGCGGAAGTCCCCATCTTCTCTGCGAGACGCTAACGCGAACAAGGTACTCATTCGATGGGGATTGTGAGCGGGTGATGTTCGCGGAGCGTCACGAAGTGAGGATTGCAAAGGCAATTAATTTTTTGCACAGCTTTCAACAAATGCCATAAGTATGACTGTTTCCCCAATTTTTCTGGTAAAATGTTCACTCGCTCAGAACTTGGTTCAATTCTGGAGCTAACCACTCCCAAAGCAGTTTTAGATGAAGGGCTTGAATCTTACGGGTTCCATTGCACCACTTGCCAGGAAGCGATTTTTGCAAGCCCAGTCGCTCTGCAAGATGCGATTTAGTCCATCCTCTTAGTTTCAAAGCTTCTTCCAACGCCCATCCAGGAATTAGTTTTTGGCTATTTTCTAGCGCTGTGGTTTTTTGCTGGTTAGGGTGCGAATCTTTACTCTCGGTAAGTACAGTTTTAAGGTTTGTCTCAGAGTAAGGCTTGGGCTTGCTAACTGGAAGTGCAGGAGCGTTAATCGCTTCTAGCTTTTCCTGAATTTTTGTCGTAGGTTTGATAATTACTTTGGCTTCTAGCCAAATATTTAGCCACCCATTGGGTCGTCGCTGCCCTTCTATATTTTTATCTTCTGGTAATACCCAAATTGGTTGAATTGATTCTGGGTAGGTAACTAAATCAAAACTAATTTGCCAACCTAAATCCTGTAGGCTTAGTAAAGCATTATCCCACTGTTCAATTAGTTCCTTTCTTTTATAACGATTACTCGTACTCTGAAGCTCCTGCAATTGTGTTTCTGAAAGATATCCTATCCGCTTTAGTAATGTTCCTACCTTGTATTCTCCATCAATTTTAATTCGGCTCATTATGGTTAGGAATACTGCTAGCTTTGCAGCCATCGGATTTTGATAGGGATTGATTTGCAGAGTGCTTTTAGCTAAAAGTCCGTACTCATACAGTGAGCGGTAGTTGTCTAAATCCTGAAACGGTCGAACCCAGTCATTAGCCCCAACCGTGATGAATAACTCTGTAGGCTCGTCAGTCTCATTGCTAACTTTATTAGGCTGATTATGTTCCACGGTTGGAGATACGTCTCCTTCATATCTAAGCTTCAACCGCCACATAGCTTGAATTTCGGCTGAATATTTCATCCGCTTTAGATCAAGCTCATTAATGGTAATACTCAGGTGGGCTACTTGCTGGGCAAGAATTCCGAGTTTTTTCAGCTTATTACCTAAACTTAAATCTGTTCTATTACTCCAACCAAAAGTTTTAATTAAATCAGTTCCTTTGATGGTAAATGCACCTGACCAAGGTTGATCTAAATCCGTGGCGCAAGACGCAAAAACTAAAAACATATAAGCAACTTCTGGGTTAAATTTCTGAATAATTTCCCAGGCTGCATTCCCAGCTACAAGTTCTATTCTGTTGGTTTCCGGGTTTTCTTTAATGATGTTGTGTTCTATGAAACCTTGACCAAAAAAGCGCCGAAAACAAGGAACCCCCTCAATATCATCCCAAAGGGTTTTTCCTAAACAAGCTTGCGCTCCTGATAAGTAAGGGTGAGAAGTCATTACGGGAGCATCATCAGTTGTTTGAAATAATGGTGGTTTGGTCACGGGGACTGTTTTTTTAACAAGCCCTACTAGTGAGCATAAATCCTCTACATACAAGCTTTCATAATTATTTTTTATGCGATCGCTATTAGCCATAAAATTATTTTGAAATTATCTTTTACACCTGACTCCGCCCATATCAGCTAAATGCCGATGGTGTTGTAATCAACGTTGCTAAGGGGTGACTGACAGACCAATGTACTAAAAAGAGTCTAGTCAGTCGATAGCGACGTAGATTCCTGGTGCGCTAGCCAGATAGGCCGCGATCGCTCATTTAATGGTAGCGATGGGAGTTCTAAAGGGTTGATTTTTGCTACATTCACTTTTTCTCCTCTCTTTGTCTGCGTTCTCTGCGTTCAATCAATGCCCTTTTGACTATTGCAAGAATTAGCTGTGGCACAGACCTAAACTCAGATTCAGCCCACTGCTGCAACTCCTCATAGTCATCAGGGTCAAAAGTAACGGTAGTTCTGGGCTTCTTTGTAGGCATTCAAAGGCATAAATCATCTACTCAGTAGACATTATGCGCTGTCCTGCTACTTACCCTAATTAAAACATCACTTGATGTACTAGTTGATAGGTGATGCACTTGATGTTATCCTAACATTCATAGACTAAAAACGCCCAAAAACCTGACTGCAAGCCTATTTGCCGTTGAATTTGGGTGGCAGAGTTTTATTGTCAAAAAAATCGCCTCAACCAACTCCTGACAAAGGATTGAGCGCCTGAAACTCTAATATCTGGAGGAACTCAATAATGATTGCTACTCAGCTAAAAGAGGCTGAAACACCCCAAACTACCCCAGCAATAGCTGTAGGAGACGATTCAGGGGCAGGGCTAAAAAAGCTTTGCTTAGGCAATGGCACTACCCAAACAAGAGTCCGTACTCCTTCAAAAGTCTTGGAAATAAAGGAAGAATTGCACGATATCCTGACCTCGAATGAAGGTGGACACTTCTTCTACCACTCAGGCGACAGGCAGGATTTAGTTGGGCGGGAATTCCTCACTGGTACACTCGCAGCCTGGAAAGCCCCTACAACCCACATCAAACTCAGTGACGACCCAGCACTAAAAGCTGAATACGGCTTGCACACATTACTTGGGGCGTTGGCTACCCTGCCCTACCGTCAAGAGTGGAACCTGCATTTAGTGCTATCTATACATAATGTGAAGGTTTTCAAAAATTTGTTAACCGACAAAACCAGTGGCAGTCACACAGTCAGTTTCAACGGCAAAAATACGCCCACTTCACAGGTCAATTTGAACGTGAGTTTGGTTGTCCCCGAAGGTGCTGGCTCCTACTCCTACTGCGTTTCAGCTAAACCTGAACCATTAATTGACCGCAGCGCCCATGCCATCGCAGTAGATTTTGGTACATCCACGGTTATCCCGACTGTTTTTGCCCCAGGCGGCAGCATTATCCATCGCCAAGTTTTAGAGGTAGGGGGATGTATCGATTTGTTGGATGCAATCGCCGCAGATCCAGAATTGGTTCAATTCTTGGGAACGGGCAAAGCGGGCAGCATTGAAATTATTCGCCAGGGTATTGAATCAAAGCAATTTCAGTATGGCACTCGCAATTTTAACTTCCGCCACATTTATGCCCGTCATCTCAAACCTTGGTTAGCAGATCGCCTGCGCCTTGCCTTTAAGGAAGTGGAAGAATGGAGAGATGCCGCTCAAAGTTTTGTTGCTTGGGGCGGTGGTGTCGAGATGCCAGGAATAGCCTCCATGCTGCAACGAGAAGGTATTACCCCAGTACCAGAGGGATGTTGGGCAAATGCAATTGGATTGCAACGCATGGCATTTGGCAGAATGCAGCGGGGGAAATAACCAATGGCTGAGAACAAAAGAGTGCGCCTAGAGCCACATATTGAAGAGTATCTGAAATCTCATGCTATTAGGGTGTTAGACAAACCAGCATCTTTAGTTACCAGTGCTGAGTTAACTACCCTGACAAACGCCATTATCTACGAACACAAGCTGGCGCAGTCGATGGCGAAACAGATACCATTCGCCAAATTGTTTAGTTGGCTGATGAGTTGGGTTCCTGGTAGTAGAGTTGTTGGATTGAACCAACAGGCGACGGATGCTCCAACACTTAAAGCATCTGTTCCAGAACCAGACAACTTTGAATTTGACGCAGACTTGGGTGATTTATACGAGTCGGAGGCAGCATGACAATAGACCAAATCGCTAAACTCAACCAAATCGAGCAGTGGTTGGGCGAAATCATCGCCAGTGCAGAGTTTAAAGTCATTGTCGATGACTATATCCCTTCCGTGGATGTAACCTTGGGGGATGCAAAGATGGCAGTCAGCCAGTTATTGAATTACCTACATGTAGATGTACCCAGAGGCGACGCAAAGATTTTGTCAGCCAGTGCATGGAATGTGCAGCCAAAGCATTTAAAGGAGAGTGACACTACGGACTGCGAATCTCAGGTGTCACTCCTCCTGCCTTCATAAATCCCAGTAATGAGATTTAGGACATTAACCATCATGACAAAACCAGTAACTTATTTCACCCAGACTGACCAAATTGACCGCCTTGTTGAACGCTTCGGGTCACAATTAGACTCCTTAGACCATACTGAGAAACTTGCCTTGAGAGCTACACTGACTTACTACCTGTTTCACATCGAAGTTGCTGAATTAGGAAAGTACACCCTGGAACACGCTGCTGATGAAACATTGCAGGGGTACTCAGAAGAATGTCAGAGCAATATCCGTGAAGCGATCGCCATTCTTGAGGGCATTGCTGAAGACGAGGTAGAAGGGCTAATCGAAGCGCTGACTGCCCAAATCCGTTGGGGCAATACCAGAAAGATTTTGACTAGACATTAATAGTCATTAAGCAACGTCCCAGGTGTTGACCTGGGGCAATTTCTAGGAGGACTTATGGATTTTGGAATCAAAAACCCAGCAATGGGACACAGCTCCCACATCGACGAAAAATCCCTCGCCTGGGGAGGTGTAGACGCTGATATCCTTGCTTACCTCTCCGATGTCAGCAAGCTAGAGCAGTTTGCAGACATGGCGCAGAATGCCGACCAACTCGCGCAGTACCTCGACCCCTTCCTGGAAAACGCCTCCAAATACTTTGAGGCGATGCAAAAGCTAGCAGATGGGCAGGTGACATGGACGGAACTAAGGAAACAGTTCGGCTCGAAGGTTGCGAACGCGATCGCCAAAATCAGGAAGCTCAACGCCGAATTTGATGCCGACATGCAGAAGGTTGATGCCCTAGATAGGGCTGACTTACTGCGGATTGAGCAAAAGCGGAAGAATGCACTAACCGAGATAGCCACGCAACTACACCAAGATTTACAAGCTGAATTGTGGCGGCATGAAAACAAGATGTCCTCCATCGAAAGTCGCCACCAAGTAAGCGAACAACGTCAAACCATCCAGGAGGGGTTGAGGGCTAGAAGGCAGGAATTACTTGCCCGTGCCCGATACGGCTCCAGGGCGCTGAACCCCCACCAAGAACAATCGGAAACGATACCAGTATCAGTTGCTTCGTGGACTCTGGAAGCGAGCGATCGCATTTACTTTTGCATTCGCACTCCCCACCAAGGACAACGGTGTGTCGATAATAACAACCGACCCTACCGCATGACCTTATGGCACTGGCAGCAGTGGAAGAAAGACGGGATGCCCACGGTTGTTGTACCCAATGAGGGTATTTCACCCAAGGGTTTGGTCAAAGCTACTAACCCCCACAAACCCCTGTGGGCGATGGGTGCATTCGTTGGGTTTGCCACTGCGGGCTGGATGTTGCGTCACCTCCAAGACAACGAGCGCAAACTGGCTAACTTCCAAGCCATAGCAGAAACACGAGATGTGGCACAAGCAGAACTTAAAGCGCGATCGCAATTGCTAGACGATTACCGTGAATTGGCAATGGCGCAAGTTGAGTTACAATCCTCACTCGACATGATAGCCAACGACCACACGGTAGACATCCAAAAAGCTGAAATCTTGGGCGAAACCGAAATCAAAATCACCCAGATGTCAGCTAACGACGCGGTGTTTGAAGCAGAAACTGCTGGGATGAGTGAGCAACAGAAGCAGGAGTACATCAACTTTCTCAAGTCTCAGAAAACCCCATACCTGCAAGGAAGCCAAACTTTACAGGGAACCGTTGACCCCAGCGACAAAGTAGAAGGTTCGGGGGATAAAGAAGCACGCTTAGAAAGTGAAAATACAGGGGGTGAAATTTCTGAAACAACCCAAAATCCGACTTCTAGCAATGATGCAAGTCCCACCCTGGAGCCGCTTAATCGCATCTTGGGTGCCAAGCGCTCAACCCTAATTGTAGGTGGCACTGGTGCTGGTAAGAGCGTCACTGAGAGCTATATGCTCAACAGGTTCAGTAAACGGTTTCCCCAAGCGGATGTCTGGGCGATCGCTCAAAAGAATGACAGTTTTTGTGGGCTAGACAAAAAAGGACGGGTACTTTTATTTGACCCCCTAGAACCACAACTGGCGATGGCTGCCATTGACCAAGTTTACAACAGCTACGACCAACGCCGTCGAGTACCGGAACACCGCCGCCATGAATTTGATAATCAACCAGTCAGGTTAATCCTAGCTGATTGGCATTCAATCTACGAAACAGTAAAAGATGAAGCATGGTTTCAGCCCTACCTCAAGAAAATCAGCACCATTATTACAGTCGGTAGAGAACTAAATGTTTGCCTGATTATCGACACTCAATCGTTTAATTTAGCTGCCTTGGGTATAGGTGACAGCAACATTAGAAAAAACCTCTACATCATCGCTCAAGGCAATTATAACGTCGAGCCAGATGGCACAGTTAATGACAGCTATGGTGTACTGTACAACCTAATAAATAATGCCAAGATTGTAGAAGATGCAGTACTGCGTTCCTCATTAAAGGAAAGATTTACCGAGCTAAAATCACAATCCAAGCAACTAGGACAACCGCTAATATTTATCTCAGTTGACCCGATGCAGCTAGATATTCTACCAGATATCACCAGTTATAAACCAGGAATCAAACCAGCCATTCAACTTGATACAGTTAGTCCGGAATATCTTGATAATCTACTCAGGCTGGAATTCGATATTGATGTCCCCACGACTAATATAAATAGTCCGCTTAATCAAACAACCAATCATCGGGTTGATGAAAATGCTAGTGATGACAATCAAGCCAGCCCAGACATCAAACTAACCGAGATTCAAACCAAACTGGTTGATTATCTCAAGGGGAAAGGTGCAAAGACTCCACGTCAAATTAAACAGAATGCTGGTAGTAAATTCAAGGGCGTATCGGAAGCACAAATCCGCGACGAACTCAACCTACTTGTACAAAAAGAGAAAGTCATTTGTACAGGTGAAGATAGTTACAGATTAGTCGATTAGGTTGGACTGTTGGTTGGGTTGGATAAATTGCACTTTTTGGGGAATATATCCACTCTTACCCAACACATCCAAAACCAACCTACATACCCAAAAGTATTGACATATCGAAATTACAGCATCCAACACCAATCCAACAATTCACTCTCTTCCCCAACACCAATCCAACTTCTAAGTAGTAGATAATCCAACAACAAATCTTTGACCTATATCTCCACTATCAAGCTAATTTAAATTCAGTAGATCACAAATTTATCTGAATCCGGCTGGGTGTGGGGTGTAGGGGGTATTGATAAATTAGTTATTTACTTGTCAGTCAAGATATATTAATTTTCTTAAATTCTTCAGAGAATCTGCCCAATGTTAAAATTGAATTACGCGCTTTATACATGACAAATTCGCCAAGCACTATCTTGTTCGCGCCGCCTCCCGCAGGTAATAATTACTAATTGGTACTTTCGATGACGAATTGAGCGCAATTATTGAACCAATAATAGCTATTATCTAATGATAATTAGGAAGTTTCAGGTAGAAAAGGTGCAGCTAAAAGTTGAATTAATCAGGCGTGCTGATAATCTATTAATTGAAGGCTTTATTGTTGATTTCGCGCCGAATCATGTAGATGATTTTGCCAATTTATGGCTTGAGCAATTGCGTATGGTTGAAGCCGACGATAAATTCTGGGACTGGGCTTTCAAGCGCGATTTTATTGATAGGAACGAAGAATACGAAGGTTATGCTTTAGAGGCAGAAGGTTGTACGCAGGGATTGATGAAGATAGAAACGCAACGTCACGGTTCAATTGAAGCCTTGGGACGGAGGCTAGTATATATTGAATACTTGACGACTGCACCGTGGAGCTGAGCGCCAAAATAACTTCCGCCCGGACGGCACGTTGCCTGCTGGTTGGGTGCGGGTAACTCCTTCTATGTACTCTGGGAGTGGTTACGACCGAGGACATATTGTGCCATCGGCAGACCGCACCAAGACAAAAGAGGATAATTCCTCAACTTTCCTAATGACCAACATGATGCCCCAAAGTGCCGATAATAATCGCAACACTTGGGGGAATTTAGAAGACTATTGTCGAGAGCTGGTAAGCCTTGGCAAAGAACTTTATGTTGTTGCAGGGCCTTTTGGCGGCCAAGGCGAACCTCTTAAGGGTAAGGTGACAGTTCCCAAATCAACTTGGAAGATTATTGTGGTTTTAGACAGCCCAGGCTCAGGACTTGACGGTATTACCGCCAGTACTCGGATCATCGCGGTTAACGTACCGAATGAACAAGAAATCAACAATGACTGGAGAGCTTATAAGGTCAGTGTTGACGAATTAGAGAAACTCACAGGCTATGATTTTCTCTCTAATGTTTCCCCAAATATTCAGGAAGTTATTGAAAGCAAAGTAGATAGTCCTTAAGCAAGTCAAGTTTCTACAACTTGAGTGGAAATACCCGCTAAATTTCCTGCCGGGGTTTGACCAACAATATAAACATTAACCTCTTTGTGTCCGAGGCGATACACCTGCAAATTGCTCAGGTTTTCTTTCAGTGTTTGCACAAGAGCTTGAAATTTGTTAACGCTTGCTTTCTCTTCTTCGCCGTGCCAATCTTCAGGAGTCGTAGCTACTTTGAAAAAATCGTCAACCCCCACGATTTCAACGGGTGTATCTTGTGAATGATGTGTCTGTTGTACAACTTTTTCAGGTGTCGCAGGTGCAATACCTTCCCAAAGAAAAACCTCAAATGGATATTCCGACTCACTCATGAACAGTAAACCATCGGATGCACGTTTTAGCTGCTCAACAATTTCTGAATTGGTGCTAGTCATAGAAAAGAGATCACTTGTCGAATTTCGTACTTGTCCCCATTGCGGTGTGGTAGCACTCCGGAGCAGGCAGGGTCGAAAGTTGTTCAAAGAGCGTTTAACTTGCCGGATGATATAACCCCGTATTTTCGTTAAATTCCCACCCCATACCTGATCTATCCTTGCCCTTGCACCATGCCACAAAAAGCGGTGGATGCAGATTAATTCGCTGTTCACGTATAGTTTCTATCGTTAAACCAAGTCTTGAAGCTAAACCTTCTTCCGTTAATGGTTGGATTCGCGGAGTATGCCCTTGATAGGATGAATTGTTGTAGTACGATTTCTTCTGCCGCCTTGGTTGGTTGTTGAGATGATTTTGAATTTTAATAATCGCCTCGGTAAACTGTGTCATTCGGGCTGTCATCCCCTCAATTTTTTGTTCTAAATCGGCGA